>JBIIWL010000074.1:0-7899 GCA_044338885.1 Fibrobacteria bacterium | reverse complement strand
ACGAAGGTTGGCTCGACCGCATGGGTGCGGGCGTGCGCGAACTCGGGCGGGGGAATACCGGTACGGCACTCGCCGACGCGGCCCCTGCAGCCTACTGGAACCCGGCGCTGCTGCCGTTCTATCGTAAGAGCATGGTCGCCGGTGGGGCCGAGGTGCGTAGCTTGGATCGTAACGGTGGTTTCTTGTCGCTGCAGGGGCCTGTCGCCAACAATCTGGGCCTCGGCGTCGGCTTGGTGAACCGTGGTGATTACAACGTGGTGGCTTACGACGAGAACGAAACGCCGATCGGAACCGCCCGCCCGCAAGCTTGGGCCACCTACTTTGGTGCGGGTGTCCGAACCTCGCGACGGAATGCGTTTGGCGCGACGATGCAAGTGTATGCCTCCACGCTCGATGTGGGCGAGGGGATCGGCGATGTCGATTTCGTCGGTGGTGTGAACCTTGGGTGGTATCGACGGGTCACCGATTCGTTGAACGTGGCAGTTGTTGTTCGCAACCTTGGCTTCAACAAAAATCTGACCGCCGAGTTCGATCAAACGGTGACGGGCGAAGACATCGGCTTTGGACTCGCGTCCACCGGCCGCGATTTCTTTCCCAAGACTCTGGTGGTCGCGGTTGAGTTGAAAAAACAGCTTTGGAACATGCCGTGGGCCTTTGCGGCCGAGGCGATGGACTACCAACTGAAGAACACCTTGGTGACCGTTAATCCGGCGTTTCACGTGCAAGCCGTGCGCGTGGGTGCCGAAGTCGAGGTGGCCGAGCGCACCCTGGTGCGGGCCGGTCTTGATCGCCTCAACCCGACCCTCGGGTTCGGCTACACCTACCGGTGGAGCCGCGCGCGTTTGATCACCTTTGACTATGCCCTGTTGTTTGAGCGTGGTATCACCACGTTCAACCCCTATGCCGCCGGCATTAAGACGACGTTTTAGGAATGAACAATGCTCAATGCTCAAGAACACTCGATCCAATTTTTGGTATTGTGATTGTGTTGTATTGAGCATTGCTCATTGAGCATTTCCTCGTAAACCTCCCCTTTTCGTAGATTGTCCAATCATGCCCGTTCATCGTTCCTCGACCTTTGCACCTCTCCTCGCCGCCGCGCTGTGTATGCTCGCGGCTCCGGCGGCGCGCGCGCAAGAAGGGCTCGATCTGGGGGCATCCAGCTTTCAATTTTTAAAGCTGTCGCTGTCGCCCCGTGCCGTAGCGATGGGCGGTGCGGGCACGGCGCTTGCCCATGGGGCGGGCGAAGCTGAAATCAACCCGGCGGCTGGGGCTTCGGCAAGTAGTTCGCTCACTTTGGGTCAGGAGTATCCGCCTCAAGAGTTCGGGACCAATGCCAGTCATATTTCATGGAACCTTCCTTGGAACACCCGCCGCATCATGGTGCATGCCCGGTATCTGGGGTTTGAAGAAATCCCCGGCTTTGACGACGACAACAATGCGACCACGCCGTATGAGGCCCATACGCTCAAACTGCAAGCCGGTCTGGCCGGGCAGAATTTCGGGTTCGACTGGGGAGGGACCGCGGCGTATGCGCGCAATAATATCGCTGATGCGTCTTACTCGGCATTGCTGGCTGGCGGCGGCGTGCAACGGGATTTAATCTATGGCGTGTCCGCCGGGCTTTCGGTCACCAATGTCGCCCTGTGGGCCGCAAAAACACGTGAGACCGGCGAGACGGTCGAGCCGCCGTTCATTGTACAGGCGGGCTTGGGCTATGTGCGGGCGCTTCGTCCCGGGTCGAAAGTATCCGTGGCTCTCGATGCGCGTCGCGTCGCAGAGGAAGATGTCGTATTCCCCATTGGCGCCGAATATCAGTTTATGGACGCGCTTTTGATTCGCGCAGGTTACCCTGTTGGCGACCCGGATAACAGTGTCGCACTTGGCTTCGGGTTGCAGTGGTCGCGTTTTGCGTTCAACTATGCCTATAAACACCACACCACGCTCTCAGGTGGTCATGGGTGGACGTTGGAGATCAGAGACCTGTAGGGGTAAAGCTGTCAGCGTTCAGCATACAGCTGTCAGCAAACAAGGCTCCATCCGCAAAACTCCTCATGGCCGCATTCAGTCGGCCACCTCAGGCTCTTCTGTGCGCCGGTGTGGTTCCGAGGTGGTTGGCATCGACCTCGGTGACTTTGCGCACCACTGCGACTTGCTGACCGCTGAGAGCTGACAGCGTTTCTCCTATCGCGCCAGCACCCCGGCTAGTAGACTCATCATACCGGCGACCATAAACAGCTTGAGCAGTTTTTGTGCACGCGTGAAGTGAACGGGGTCGGCCTTGGAGCGCCCGAGTTCGCCCAGGAGCGGGACAAGCACGGGCCCCCCCAATACGACGATCAATGCCACATAGAGCCAGTGATACCCGCCGTACAACAGCGGCCCGGGGATCAAGAGCAAGAGTAAGACGATCGCGCCGAAGGCGAGGCGGCGTGCCGCATCGGTCCCCGCAACGACGGCAAAGGTGCGATGCCCTGCCGCGCGATCACCCACAACATCTTCCGCATCCTTTACGAGTTCACGCGCGAAGGTGACCAAAAAAGCGAACACGGCCGCAGGCAATGAATCGGTCGTCGTCAATGGAAAATCAATGAGGAGCGGGAGCTCGACGAAGTAGACGGCAAGCCCGCACAACAGAGAGATGATGAGGTTACCCGAAAGCGGGCGCCCTTTATAAAACCGGTTGTAAACGATCAGCAACACGGCCATCACCGCCGCTAAGAGGCCATGCAGGGGGCTGCCGACCCACGCAAATAAGATGGCGCCGCCGTAGAGCATAAAGGCCGTTGTCCACGCGGTGCCTCGCCCCAGCAACCCGGCAGCCACAGGCCGATGCGGTCGATTGACGCGATCGGTTTCTACGTCGAGGGCGTCGTTGTCGGCGTTACCACCGCCGACCATCAAGAGCATCGACAGGGAGCCCCAAAAGGCGAGCTGCCATTCGGGGCGTAGGGAGAGGCTGGCCCAGCCCAACCACACTGCTGCAGCGGCGATTAAGGCGTTTCCAGGGCGTACCAATCGGATCCAAGAGGGAATGCGCATAGGGTGCAAGGGTAGCAAACGGCCCATGGGCCGTTTGCGGGTCGGGGCGAATAATCATTCGCCCATTTTAGCCCACAACGTATGGGCCGTTTGCGGGTCGGGGCGAATCATTATTCGCCCTCGTTTGTCTAACCACCAGGGTCGGTTTTCGCGAAGGGGCGAATCCCCGTGTTCAAAAGCACCCATCGGCCCCCGAACACCCCCGCCAAGACCTGACGTGGGGTCTGTGGCGGGCTTACCCCCCAAATCCCTCCCTGTCGCCCATGTTCCTACCTTTACCGTCCCATGCTGTCTGCGCGCCTCACGTGGCGTTTCGGATTGAAATTTGAGTTTGTGCCGCACCTTCCCGTACTCTTAGGTTTATCACGCGATGATTGAAGCAAATGGTATTACGCTGGCCTTTGGCGCCCGCACCCTGCTGGATAACGTTTCGTTCCAGCTTTCCGACCGTGGCCGTTTGTGCCTAGCGGGCTCGAATGGCGCGGGTAAGTCGACCCTGTTCAGCATTTTGATGAATGAGCTCGGCTGCGATGCGGGTAAGGTGATTCGTTCGGGTGGCCTGCGCATGGGTATGCTCCGTCAGCACGCCGAATTCCCTGACGATGCGACGGCCTACACAGCCGCTTTGTTGGCGTTTAGCGATGTGAATGAGAAGGCTGCCAAGTTGGAACAGTTGCACCTCGCCATGGGCGAACGTGAGCTGACCGATTCCGAGATGCATGATCTGGACGTATTCCAAGATGCGCTGATTCGTGACGGGTACTACACCGCCGAAGCCGAAACGCGTTCGGTGTTGCACGGTCTTGGATTCAAGCGTGACCAACAAGACAAATTGTTGTCTGAACTTTCGGGTGGTTGGAAGATGCGTGTGGCATTGGCGCAATTGCTGTTGCAAAAGCCCGACTGCTTGCTGCTTGACGAACCGACGAACCACCTTGATCTTGAATCGATCATGTGGCTCGAAGGTTATTTGCGCAACTACCCCGGCTCCATGATGCTGATCTGCCACGATCGTCGCTTTGTCGACAACGTGTGCGAAGGCGTGCTTGATTTACGCATGGGCAAACTCGACTTGTACTCGTTGCCGTACGAGAAGTACGAAGAAGAGCGCGCGATGCGCGTGCTGCAGCAACAGAAGAGCGCGTCCAAGGCGCAGGATGAGATCGAGCGCCTCAACAAGTTTATCGATCGGTTTAAAGCCAAGGCCAGTAAGGCCACGCTCGCCAAGAGCGCGATGAAAAAGCGCGACCGTATCGAAGTGGTGGAAGTCGAACAAGACGGCCCGTCGATGCGTCTGCGCTTCCCCGCGATTGATTATGCGGGTTCGGTGGCCTGGAAGGCTGAAGACTTGACCAAGCGTTATGGTGAGAAAACCATTTTCACCGAGGGCGCCTTTACAATTTTGCCTGGTGATAAGGTGGCGTTGGTGGGGCCTAACGGTGCGGGTAAAACGACCCTCATGCGCCTGCTCGTGGGTGAAATCTCCCCTGAAGTTGGCGAAGTGACTCGTGGTTCGGCTCTGAAGGCCGGGTACTACGCCCAGTACGTAGAGCCCGACGATATTGAAAAAGCCACGCCGATCCTCGACCTGATGCGTCAGGCGTTTCCGCAAGCGGGCGACAACGCCGCACGCGCTGCGCTCGGTGCGATGATGTTCTCCGGTGACGATGCCAAAAAGAAATTCGGCGTACTCTCCGGTGGTGAACGTGCGCGCGTACGCCTTGCGCGTCTGCTGCTTACGCCCGGCAACGCCCTCGTGCTTGACGAACCGACGAACCACTTAGATGTTCGCTCCAAAGATTTGTTGCTCGACGCGCTCGCCGATTACCCGGGCACCGTAGTGTTCGTGTCTCACGATCGTGACTTTACCGAGCAGCTTGCGACGCGCGTGCTGCGCGTCGACAACGGCACAATCACGGAATACCCGGGCGACTACACCTACTACCTGAATAAGGTCGAAGACGACCTGCGCCGCGAAGCGTTGGAGGAAAAGGCGGGGGAGAAAAAAGGCGGTCGTAAGGGCGACCAATCGGGCGCCCAGACAAACGCCCAACCCGCGGCCCCGGCTGATCCCCGCGACGCCGCCAAGGCGGCTGATAAAGCCCGCCGCCAGCGCGAAAAGCGCGAGGCCGAAGTGATGGCGCGCATCGAGGTGTTAGAAGCGCGCGGCCTAGAGATCGATCAAGAGCTGTGCTTGCCTGAGGTTTTTGGAGATGCCGCCGCGCTGCGTCGGTTGACCGAAGAGAAAACCGCCGGCACCACCGAGCTCGAGGCATTGTACGCCGAGCTCGAAGTTGTAGGCAAAGACGCATGATGTGTGTGCAAGGATTGCACGCGTGAAAGCGGGTGCTTTTCAAAACGGGCCGCCGGGCGGCCCTCGGCAAAACGGGCCATCGGGTGGCCCGCGTCACAATAGCCCTCACGGAGCCCCCCGCAAAAGCCCGGGCCCCGGGGGACTCGGCACATCAGATAGTGCAACCACCGGTGAGACCGGTGTGGGCGGCACGCACCGTGGTATGTTGGTCGAAGTACAGCGCCGTTCCGCCACCGTGCGCGACGAGTCAGGTGTCGAGACCCATTGTGCGTACAGCCCGGGCATTCGCCTTGGCGACTTTTCCAACTTTGCCGTCGGCGATCAAGTCGAGTTCTACCCTGGTGATGTGGCCCAAGAGCCGCTGATCACTTCGATTCTGCCGCGCACCTCCAAAATCTCGCGCCCCGGGCCCGGCGAGCGCCACGCGCGCGAGTTGATCCTCGCCGCAAATGTCGATTTGCTGGTGGTGACCGTTGCCGCCGCCCAGCCCGCCTTTAACGCGCGTCTCTTGGATCGCTACCTCGCGGTCGCCGAACGCTTCGGGATTGAGGCGGTCATCTGCCTCAACAAATGTGACCTCCAGCCGGTGACGCCACCGGAAGTGCTCTATCTCGAAACCATCGGGTATAAGCGCGTATCGTGTTCCGCCGAAGAGCTCATCAACCTTGAGGCACTCCGCGATGTGTTGCGCGGTCGTTTGGCCGTGCTCTCGGGCCCATCGGGCGCGGGCAAGAGTTCGCTGATCGCGGCTCTGGTTCCCGACTCGGACCCGCGGATCGGCGAGGTACGCGAGAGTGATGGCAAGGGGCGCCATACCACCACCACAAGCCATCTCTACGCGACCGACGACGGGGTGCGCATCATTGACACGCCGGGTTTGCGTGAGCTGGGACTGTGGAACGTTGATGCGTCTGACGTGGCTTCTTATTGGCGCGACTTCCAACCCTACCTCGGCCGCTGCCGCTTTACCGACTGCGCACACCGCACCGAACCCGATTGTGCCGTACGCAAGGCTGTAGATGCAGGCGAGATCCCCGACTTCAGGCTGCAATCGTATTATCGCGTACTCGATACGCTGGCGGGAGACGATTAATGTCTTTGTTTCAGGCCAAGCTCATGGCTGTTTTCAGTGTCGTCTATGCCGGCGTGAACTTTTATCAGCTGACCGCCAACTATGACGCCGTCAAAGAAAAGGCGCGTTTGTTTTCTGAAATCGCTGCAGGTGACGGGGGTTCGTGGCGGCTGCGATTCGTGCGCGCGCTGTTCTACCTCATCACGCCGCTGGTGTATTTGTACACCATGATTGGGGCCGGCTTGCCGGGCCTATTTCTCGTGACGGCCGGTGCCAAGTTTTGGATGTCCTCGTTTATCGGCATTCGCACCGAGCATCGTTTGATTCGTGGCGAAGAGTATGCGCTCAAAGACCACCGGCTTGCGCGTGTAGACGCCGTGTTGAATATGACACTGGCGGGTGTGGCTATTTGGTTGGTATTGCGGGTGTGGTTGTAAGGAACGAATTGAGGTATAAGAGCAGGAAGTAGGAAGTACTAAGTAGGAAGAGAGCAATAAGCTCAGGCTCTATGGAATATGCTGGCCATTCGCTTACAGGTTACAGCTTCCTACTTAGTACTTCCTACTTCCTACTCATCACCCCTTGCGCTTTAACAGTCCTCGACGCCGGGTGGCAAAGAAGTCTTCAAGTGCGGCTTTTTCAGAGTCGAAACCGGATGCGGTGCGCAGGGTTTCAAGTGCGGTCTCCGCACCGTCTGCGCTGAGCGTGCGGTAAAATGCATCCAGGAATGAGGCCGTGGCCGAATCGGCTCCTCCACGGCGAAGGCCCGTCAGGTTGAGGCCGCCCCAACGGAGCGGCTCACCTAAGGCTTTCACATACGGCGGCACGTCGACATCGACGCGTAAACCACCCCCGATGAAGGCGCTGGCACCGATCACCGTAAACTGATGCACGCCGGTCAACCCCGAGACGATCGCGCCGGCACCCACGCGGACATGGCCGCCGAGTTGCACCGCATTGGCGATGATCGCGCCGGCACCCAACCAGCAGTCATGCGCCACGTGGGCGTACGCCATCACCAGCGCGCGCGCTCCCACATGCGTGACTCCGCCCGGGGTCGACGATCGGTTGACCGTCGCATACTCGCCGATCCGCGCTCCCGCCCCAATGACGGTCCGGGAAGGCTCGCCTCCATACTTTAAATCTTGCGGAAGGCCGCCAATCACGGCGCCCCCATCCAGCGTCACGTTGTCGCCAATCGTAGACCCTGACAGCACGCGACAGAATGGCCCCAGGCTCGTGCCCGCACCGATGGTGACATCCCCTTCGACCACGCACCACGGGCCCACAGATACGCCAGCGGCGATCACGGCGGTGGGGTGGATGTGGGAGGTGGGGTGGATGTGGGAGGTGGGGTGGTGGGACATAGTAGGGAGGAGGTATTGGGTAGGGGGTAGGAGGAAAACATTCGACCGCAATAGGATCTGGCAGACCTTCGTTGCCATTACCTCCTACCCCTTACCCCTTACTT
>JBIIWL010000073.1:0-7946 GCA_044338885.1 Fibrobacteria bacterium | reverse complement strand
CCGAGTCCACGTACTATAGGCGTAGTCCGGCATGAACTGGTAATCTATCGCTAACCGCAACAAAGTGTTTCGGGCTTTTTGCATTTAACGAAAAATTTTCGCACTCTGACTGGTATTTTATGGCAATTATCTGTCAATTAAATCATCATGAAAATTACTACTGGTTGAATTTTTCAGATAATGATGATTTTAGCCTATTTCCAGTCTGAGTGAAATCTTGTCCCCACCGACATCAAACGGGGGGTGGGTCAGGGCGGTCAATTGCTGTTTTTGACGGCACGACCGTGAAAAGTTGCGGCGCTTTCTGGGGCACACCGCCCGATGCGTCGAAGCGCCTCCGTCACGTGAGCGGCCATGACCTCGAGCGGGATTTGAGCCCGAACTCGAATGGGAGCCAAACCGAGAATCCAAGTCATCGCTACCCGCAAAGGGGTTGCTTAAAAATATCCGCAGGTGGGGAGGTCAAGCGCACCACCGTTTGTCGCCCTGGCTTTCGGGTTCGCCCTCAAACGCAGGGCAATTTTCATGCGGCGCGTGACACCTATAAAATCAGGAATCCTCGATCGGCCCGAATGGACCACCCCCCGAGTTTTTTATCATGCGGAATCGCCCCAAACACCCCCCTTCAGACGCCCTCCCATGCCCGCCACCCTTCATTTCAGCAATTCGCTCGACGCACTCGCCGATCGTCTAATCGCGAATGTGCGTGAGGCGGGTGGAGATCCGTTCGATACGACGGCCATTGCGACCCCGGCGTCGGCCATGCGCGACTGGTTGAAGGTACGGATCGCGGAGAAGACCGGGATCGCGGCCAACATTGCGTTTCCGCATCTCGAAAACTTACTGTGGGACCTTTTAGCCAAGCGCGACCGGTACCGTGATACCACCGATCGTTTACCCGCGCGCCTGCTCGACACCTTTTCCTTTCAAGGCCTCGTGCTCTCGCGCTTGCGTCACGACCCACCCGCGGCTTTGCGGGAGTATCTGACCTCCGCACAGCCCGAAGACGCCGCGCGCCGCCAGTGCCAACTGGCCGGGCAATTGGCCTCGTTGTTTCGCGAGTATGAGTACAACCGCGTCGCGGAGCGCGGCTACCCCGGATTGGCCGAGAGCTGGATGCGCGGTGAGCCGAGCTTTGAAAAGCATCTGGTGCGTGGACAGTCCGCTCATCCCGCGCGCGCGCATCTGGGCGATGTGAGCGCGATGGAAGCGTGGCAGATGGATATTTACAAGTCGCTGTTCGAAACCGGCGGCTTACGAGATCAATGGGGTGAGGCGGTTAAAACGTATCGCTACACGTTGCCGCAGTACGCCCACATGGCGCTTAGCAACGCAATCGCGCCTGAAGACGCGACGCGTACCTATCACCTGTTCGGCCTTTCCAACATTTCGCCCTTTCACCGCGACCTCATCGGCCAACTTGCCGATGTCGACAAACTCGGTGCCGGTGCGGCCCGCTTTGAGATTTATGCGTTGAACCCTTGCGCCGAATATTGGGAAGATGTGCTCACACTCCGCGAGCGCCGCAGCCGCGGCATGCGGACCCTCAAAGCCGCGCCCGTAGACCCCGTGCGCGTCGCGGCCACAAGACCCAGTGATGCCGAACGCGATGCCGGCGAGATGCCCGATGCAGCCGACGAGAATGGCCTGCTCGCACTCTTCGGCAAACCAGGACGCGAAACCATCAAACTGTGGTGTCAGCTCACAGAGCACGACTTCAATGAAGATTTTCGTGGGCCACAAGGGTCCTCGCTTTTAGATACCGTCCGCAATGCGATCTTACACCGCAGCGGCCCGTTGCAGACGCGGTGCACCCCCGATTTGTCATTCCGCCTTCGCAAGGCGAGCGACCCACGTGCGGAGCTTGAAGCCGTGCGTGCCGAAATCGCCGAGGCCTTGCGAGCCGACCCCTCGTTAAAACCCGAAGACATCGCCCTGATTCCGGCCGACCCTGCGACAGTCCTGCCCCTATTACGCGCCGTCTTTGCGGGCAGCGACAGAACGCCCGGGAATGTGCCACTCCTATTCCCTGAGGGCGGGGCACAAGATGAAGGCCCCTTAGTCAAAGGATTCAGGGGGTTGCTGGCGTTGGCCTCAGGCGATTTCAACCAAGAGGCGCTGCTCACCTTGTTAGACAATCCGCTGGTGCGGCGCGCCGCAGGGTTGGAAGACGCCCCCTCTGAAACGATCGCATCATTATTCGAGGCGGCGGGATTCAACCGGGGGTGGAACAGTGCGGTAGACGGAAACTCATCTGCCGACGCCGCGCTCGAGCGCGCCATCATCTCTATGGCACTCGATGCGGACGACTCTGCGTTGAGTGGGCGCACATTGCCTCAAGCAATCCCCGGGTTTTGGGGACGACTCGATCGCGAAGTCACCGGCGCACTCCTGGAGTGGATCTTTACGCTGCGCCATCGACTTCTTGTGTTGCGCGATGGACAATCACGATCCTTCGCCGAGTGGGCCACTATTCTGCGGGCCTTGCGCGAAACGTTCTTGAAAACCGGCGAATCCGAAGACCGAGAATCACTCGACCTGCGCCGCTTTTTCGATGAGATGGAAACGTGGGGCACATGGGATGCCGCGGGTGGCGAAACCGCCAACGCCACCTTGGTGACCATGTTGTTCGCCGATCGCTTTCGTGGCCAAGAGGGCGTTGGTCGTGCGGCCTTTTTGCGCGGTGGCGTGCGCACGGGCGCGCTCAATGCATTACGCGGTTTACCGTTCCGGCGCGTGTGGGTTGTCGGCCTCACCACCGACTTCCCTTCGACCGGCGATGCGATGCCGCTTGATCTTCGTGCCTTCCGCCGTTTGAGTGGTGAAAGCGATCCATCGGCCCGCGACCTCTACGCCTTGCTTGAGGTGATCGCGTCTTGCACCGAGAGTCTTTCTCTATCGTATTCACAACGCGGGCTAGATGGACGCGCACGCCAACCATCGCGCGCGCTGACCGGCCTTGTCGCGTGGCTTGAAACCGACATCTTACCCGAACACAATACGGTCAACTTTGACCCGATGAAGCCCCCTCGTTTGCCTGCGCCGCCGCGGTACGAGAGCATGCTGCCCGTTTACGCCGCCGAGACGACCAGCAAACCCGTGCAAAAAATCAATGACTTGGGATTGTTTCTGCGAAACCCCGTTTTGCATGCGACGATGCGCATTTTTCGCTCAGATGATCGCGAAGCGCTCGATGAAAAAGACACGGAACTCTCGACCGACCTCTTCATCGACAAATGGGAGGGCCATAACCTACTCGATGCCTGTTTGCGATCACAATTGCGTCGCGAGGGTGGGGCGGCCGATCAATTTGAACAGCTCTGGCTGAACTTGCTGCAGGGCGGACACGTGCCGCCTGCACCGTGGAGCGGGCTCGCCCACACTCAACTACGCGAGGCACTCACAGAACGAGTGATGACAGAAGCGGAATCGCTGCAGACCTTGATGAGGGCGTCGGGCCTTCGCTTTACCGGGTCGTTGCGATTGGGCCCGCAGGGTGCCGAGCGTGCGGAACCTCCGGTGACAAACCTACCGGCCTTTCATGTACCGACAGAGGCGGGCGAACTAAAGCTTGGCGGCCTGTTACCGTGGACCTTTCGGGGGGTAAACGGGTGGGCGCTGCTCGCAAACCTCGATCGTGATTTTGCACCCTACCTGATCCCTCTGTGTCTCGCCGCGCTGCAACCCCTTCCGCCAGCCTTGGCGGCCGCATTCCCCGGTCGCGGCCGATTGTGGGTGCGCTCGGGGGACGATGGTTCGATCACAGAATACCTCCTTCCCGAGTACGATGTCGCTCAGGCTCGAGAGATTCTCCACGATTTATGCGATGATTTCGCTGCGGCCCTGCATGGTGAAGGACACTTAAATGATGTGCCTTTAGATCTCATTGAAAAAGTGTGGACGGAACATGAAAAGGTCGCCGAATTGGTCGTGGACTGGGATGAAAGTATCGCGACACGGCGGCGTCAAGCCGAAGAGACCGGACGGGAGCGCCTGACTCTGCCAGAACGCAAGCGCCGTGCGATTGCACCGCTGCTACCGCCCGACCTGAATCACATCATCGAGCGCCGCGTTCTGCCCTATCTCAAATGGAAGAACACGCTCACTCAGAATAACACCGCTGCAGGCGCCTACGAACAGGATGACGGAGGTGCCGCATGAGCACCCGCCGCATACACAGTAGCGCCACAAAGCCAACCGCCTGGCTGTCCAACTTTCGCTCCGAGCAGGTGCGTGCGCTTGACCCCAAGTACCACGCGTTGATCGAAGCCTCGGCGGGCACGGGTAAGACCTTTGCGATTGAGCATCTCGTCTTACGATTGCTCGTTGAGAACCCGACGTGGAACCCTGAAGAGCTCTTGCTCCTCTCTTTCACCAAAAAAACAGTCGCCGAAATGCGCGACCGCATCCGCAGTCTGCTGCGGGCACAGCTCGATGATTCAGAGCCAAGCAAGCGTATCGAGGGTTGGTCGCCAGCCGAAAGAGAACGGATTCGTCAACTCTGGTTGCACGCCGACGACCTCTCGATTCAAACACTCGATGCATTTTGCCAGTCGGCGCTCAAGCGTGATCCCGTAGAAAACAATGCGCTGTTGCAAACCACACTGGTTGATGACGTAGGGCTCGCCGAGGTTGCTCTTGACCGCCTGCTGCGCACGACATGGGCCAAAGACCCGGCACGCTTAGCACGCCTGGCAAATGCCCTCGGCATGAGCTCCGGTGGCGCCAGCGGTGCGTGGCGTCGTACCTTGATTCGGATTGCGCTCGCCTGGCTCCCGTGGCGACGGGATACCCTCGACCCCGCCGGTGACCCCGGCACACTCGAACCGCTGGAAACCGCCGCTGATGAAGCGGTGAGCCTGCTGCCTGCGGCGTTTGCTGCCATTGAGCGCAGCACGTACGCCCCCTCGGACCACCGAAAATCCTTCGAATTGACCCCGACTGGCAAAGCCCGAAAAAACCCTGATGTCGCGCTCCGAAAAGATCCATACCAAAAGGTTTTGGTGTTTGCAGAAACTTGGCAGCCTGATAAAAATCTCACGCGACATGATACGACAAACGTCCTGAAATTTTTCAGAACAACGTTTAACAAGGCCGCGGTGGTGGTGAACCACGGTTGGGAATCGGCATTGCCGGTGGGAGCTGCCGGTTTGCCGGAATGGGTGACGTTGGCGCAAGTCTGCCAACGGGTGCGGACCTTGTGCGACGAGGTGGAACACGCGCGCCTTCTGCAAACCTATGGCTTACTCGCCGAGGCCGCGCGTGAACTACGTGCAGCACTCGACGATGAAAAGTTGCAGCGCGGTTTGATCAGCTATGCCGATATGCCGCGTCAACTCGTGGAAGCCCTACGGCGAAATCCAGGGCTTGCCCCGCGCTTGGCCGCGCGTTACAAGGCGTGCATCGTTGACGAGTTTCAAGATACCGACCCGCTTCAATGGGAAATTCTAGAAGCCCTTTGCCTGCGTGACGAAGCCGGTAATGGGAACCTGGTCGGCGCGCAAATCCCGAAGACCCACGATCACCCCCCAGCCTTACCGCTCTTTTTAGTGGGTGACCCCAAGCAAGCGATTTACTCGTTTCGTGGGAGTGACTTGCGGACCTACATGATGGCACGGGACAGAATGCGAACGCTTGCGGGCCTAGGGCGCGCGCAAGGGATTGGCCTTGATGCAAACCACAGATCACGTAAACCGTTAATTGATGCGCTCAACACGACGTTTGCGCATGACGGCTGGTTTGGCGCGCCACCCGCCATACCGCCTGACGGCACCTGGCAGCTCCCCGCCGTTTCAGACCCGATCGCCTTTACACCCGTGCATGCGGGACGCACCGATCATGTGGCTGCGAACGAACCGGCGATCATTTTACGCGACTTTGCGGCGGAGTTTTCAGAAAGCCTGACGGGCAAGAAAAAAGCCAGTAAAACGGAGGTGGAACAGGCCGTACGCTGGTGGACTGCGTCGCGCATCATTGGCGCGCTCCGTAACGATAGCCAGGTAAAACCCGGTGATTTTGCCGTGCTCACCCGCACCAACGCAGAAGGGTTGGCTATTGCGCGTCTGTTGCGGCGCCGTGGGGTACCGTGCCGCATCATCCAACGTGGCGGCCCGTTCCACGGCCCGGCGGCTGATGCGCTGCGTTTGTTGCTGGCTTGGATTGATGATGCCGCTAACCCGGATGCGCAAGCCCGCATTCTCATGTTGCCGTTCGCCCGCGCCGAAGACGAATTTCCCAAAGGCCGCCCCGATCGTTGTCCGCCCCTGATTGCGCGGTGGGCCGCGTTGGCGAAGGCGGGGCAGTGGCCTGAATTTCTCGGCGCTGTTTTGCACGAAGGAGGATTCCGTGAGCGGTTGGCTGCCGAATCGGAATCCGAGGCCACTCGGTTTGATCGGCTCATCGAGTTGCTTTCAGAAGCGGCATCAACGCCAGGCCTATCGACTCATGCGGTGACAGGCCGTTTTGATGCCATGCGTCGTGGAGAAGATGTAGCGGAAAGTGAAGAGGATGGGCTTGAGGACGCCGATGAAAGCGGTGCAGTGACGGTCATGACCTTGCACTTGAGCAAGGGCTTAGAATTCAAACATGTGTTCATCGCCTCATCGGGCGGCGGCGTTAAGGATGATTTTCTGGTTTTGCGCGACTCTGGAACCCTTGGCTTTCGCATTGCCCTCAATAAGAGTGGTGACGCTGATCAAGCGCAAGCAGATCAGCAAAGCCACGAGGAGAATAAGCGAATCTTTTATGTGGCCTTCACCCGGGCGCGCGAATCACTCTACGTCCCCCTCCTCCCCGACAGTTTCAACCGGGCCGATTCGGGCCCGCTCGGCGGATTCGCTGCCAGCGCGCTGCGTGCCGCGACCCATGATGCGGCACTCGCATCGATCGTACAATTTGACACGGCACCCGTGCACCATGACACCTACACGGCTCCCTATGCGCCTGCCCCCCTCATCACGGCGACTCCGCAACGTTCGCGGGACACTTTGCTTGCGGAGGCGCGCGCCGTTTTTACACGGCGACGGACCCTGACCTCATACTCGCGCCTCGCACTCCGTGCGGGCGAAGTAGTGTCTGAGCCTTTACTTGAGGACGATGGATCCCGCGTACAGCGCCAGGAACCCGTGAACGATGTTCTGATCGTAGATCAGGTCGACGTTGTGGGCGCGGCGATCGAAGGCATTTCGGCTTCGGATTTACCACCAGGTGCGGCGACAGGTACCGCGTTGCACGCCTTACTTGAACACACGGTTTTCGCTTCTGTACTTGCAGCCCCAAGCCCCGAGGCGTGGTTAAACGAGCCTGGCCAGCGCGCGCGCGTCGAAGAAACGTTAAAGCACGAATCGGTAGACCCCGCCTGTGCACCCGCCGCCGCGCGCGCGGTGTGGAACGCTTTGCGATCGCCACTTCCAGAACCCGGTAAACCGGAGGCGAGGCACTTTCGCCTCGCCGACCTCACCCCCTCAGACCTTCGGCATGAAGTCGAGTTCTTGTTGTCGTATGAGGCCTTAGGATTGACGTCACAGACGCCTTCACAAGGTGGACATGAGACTCACGAGCTTCTGGACCGTTTGCCCGACGGCATCACCATGAGGTCGACTTCGGCTGGCATATTCTTGTGGGGGTTTATCGATCTCGTATTCCGCCACGAGGGCCGCTATTACGTGCTGGATTGGAAGTCGAACTTGCTCGACTCTTACGATGACCAATCTGTGCAAAAGAGCATGGATCACCATCGCTATCATTTGCAGTGGAAACTGTATGCCGTGGCGCTTGATCGCTGGCTAAGTGCGCGCGTGGAAGATTATGATCCAGAGCAACACTTTGGAGGCGTGCATTACCTCTTTCTCCGCGGCGCGACTCCCGAACGGTTCGCAGGTTATGCAGCGCGACCGACACGTGATGATTTGCGGGTCCAATTTCCAAACGAAATTTCAAGATTGCTC
>JBIIWL010000072.1:0-7949 GCA_044338885.1 Fibrobacteria bacterium | reverse complement strand
CCGCTAACGAATTGACCGAGACTTTTTCGGCGCCCGCGAGCAACACTTCGCGCATATCGTCGAGGTTGCGGATGCCACCGCCCACGCTAAAGGGGATGAACACTTCGCGGGCCACATCGCGTACCATACCGATGTCGATCGGGCGGTTTTCGGCCGAGGCCATAATATCGTAGAACACAAGTTCATCGACGCCGTCGCGGTAATACTGCGCGGCCATCTCGACGGGATCGCCGAGGTCGACGTTGCCTTCAAACTTGACACCCTTGGTCACCTTGCGGTTCCGCACGTCGAGGCAGATGATGAGACGTTTGGTTAACATAAGAAGAGTCGGACGTCGGACGTTGGACGTCGGACGTGAAAACATGAAAGGTTAGCTGGTGAAAAACAGGTATTTGCTGTAGGAAGTGCGCATTGAAAAAACACAAACGTGGTGTTTGTGTTCCCTTCCGACATCCGACATCCGACGTCCGACTTCACGTTCCATCCCAATCACAAAAATTTTTCAGCAGTCTCAAGCCCACTTCACCGCTCTTCTCGGCGTGGAACTGGCACGCGACCATATTGCTGCGCGCGTAGATCGCGGGGAATGTGACGCCCGCATATTCGGTCACGCCCAAGGGCGACGAGGGGTCGTCGAGCTCGGGGTAGTAGCCGTGCACGAAGTAGAAATGCGAACCCGACGGAATACCTTCAAGCACAGCGTGGGGGCGGGTAAAGTGTACGGAGTTCCAACCCATGTGGGGGATTTTAAACCCGGGGGTTGGGGTAAACGCTTTGACGCGGCCCGGCAAAATCGAGAGGCACTCGGTGCCTCCATCTTCATCACTCGCACCCAATAGAATTTGACACCCGATACAGATTCCGAGGAAAGGTTTGCCCGTTTGAGTGAAATCGATGACGGCCTGGCGCAAGCCGAGGTCGGCGAGGTTCTGCATCGCAGAACCGGCAGCACCCACACCCGGGAAGATCACGCGATCAGCTGCGGCGATGACGGCGGGGTCGCGCGTGATGACGGCCTCCACACCCACGGCGCGGAGAGCCAGTTGCACGGACGTTAAATTGCCCGCGTTATAATCGACAATGACGGTCATGATTTATTCAGTTTCGTTGGTTTGCGCTCATCGAGTGCCGCCTCAGCACCTCGATACAGTCGCGACAAGCGCGACCACTCGGTGACCGAGGCGGTGTATCGAGATGAGCGACGCATACGCCGCACGAAATCAATGCCGATGCGTGAATTTCACCCGTTCGGACAAATCGCCCGCCGCCGTTGTGGCCGCGTCGGCCTCAACACCGGGGAGCTCGCCTTCGAGTTCGAAGCCCATGTCACGGATCATTTCCACGTCGAGGTTTGCCGCTTGGCCTTCGGTGGTGAGGTAGTCACCCACGAAGATCGAATTGGCGGCGAACAGGCCCAGCGGTTGCAGGCTGCGCAGGTGCAACTCGCGGCCGCCGGCGATGCGCAGCGTGGCGCGCGGGTTGTAGAAACGGAACAGCGCCAAAATGCGCAGGCACTGCACGGGCGTGAGCTCTTGCTTACCCACAAACGGCGTACCGGGCACCGGCACCAAGAAGTTCACCGGAATGGATTCGACCTGCATCTCGCGTAGGCGCGTGCCCACCTCGATGATGTCGTCTGCCGTTTCGCTCATGCCAAACAGCGCACCGCTGCAGGCCGAAATACCGGCGCGCTGCACCTTGCTCACCGTATCGAGACGATCGGCGAAGGTATGCGTCGAGCACACTTCGTCGTAGTGACGCTCGGAGGTATTCAGGTTGTGGTTATACGCGGTCACACCGGCTTCTTCGAGCGTCTCGGCCTGGCCGTCTTTCAGAAGGCCGAGGCACGCGCACAGTTCGAGCTGCGGATAGGTCTGGCGCACTTGACGGATCGCCGTGGCGACCGAGTTGACGTCTTTATCGGTCGGGCCGCGCATCGAGGCCACCATGCACAAACGCGTGGCCTTGTTGGCGATCGCCTTTTCGGCGGCCTCTAAAATATCATCGGGGCCCATGAGCTTGTATTTATCGACCGGCGCGTCGGACACGCGCGACTGCGAACAATAGCCGCAATCTTCGGGGCAAATGCCGCTCTGAACGTTCAGCAAAAAGTTGAGTTT
The DNA here is from genome assembly GCA_044338885.1 of Fibrobacteria bacterium. Classification (GTDB taxonomy): domain Bacteria; phylum Fibrobacterota; class Fibrobacteria; order UBA11236; family UBA11236; genus UBA11236. Next base: position 5,829 of record JBIIWL010000072.1, on the reverse strand, counting down.
GACGCGCTTGCCGAAGTGCTCCTTGCGAACCTGGAACGCACCCTGCATCAAGGTGAGGATGTCATCGGCAGGCCAGTTCAGCACCGCCAGGGCGTCTTCGCGGGTTAATTCTTCGCCCGCGAGGCTCTTTTCGGCCAAATCATTGGCCAACTGAGCTGAATTTAAGGCAGAAACACGGTTTTCAACGGCAGAAACGGTCATAAATCCTCCGTTTGCAAATATAGGTCATGGCGCAGGCCTCATTGCCTGTTTGGAGGGGAAAAAGAGGGGGGCAAAACCGGAGAAAGCGGCCCGAAGGCCTCTCGCGGATCCTCATCCGCGAACACCCGGTTCAAATACCCCGCCACCATGCCCCTCATCGCCTCAGAGGTAAAGGACGGTCCGCCATGATCCGCGCGTGGTATGGGCACAAATAAAACCGGGACTCCGGCAGCCCGCAGTGCGGAATCGAGAGTCACCGCTTGTGAAAACGGTACGGTGGAATCACCGGTGCCATGCGTGATCAAAAAGGGAACGTCATCGGGGGTCACATAGGTCACGGGACTTGCCGCGCGGGCCCGATCGAGACAATCCTTGACCGCGCAGCCTAACAGTTGGCCCACAGAAGAATATTTGCTCCATCGGCGTGGGATGTATTCGAGAAAGTTGGTGGGGCCGAAGTAGCTGACCACCGCGCGCACGTTGGTGCCATGCCGTGCGGCAGCGCTCGTGTCGGGCGAGACACCCACGGTTCCTTCTAAACCATCAGCGGGCGTGGTCACCCCGAGGAGCGCCGCGAGTTGACCACCCGCCGAAGTACCCCAGGCCACGATGCGCGCCGTATCGAGCCGCAACGCATCGGCGTGGGCGCGCACCCATCGTACGGCGGCTTTGGCATCATGAATTTGTGCGGGCCACACCGCTTGTTGACTGAAGCGATAGTCGATGCTGGCCACCACATAACCCGAATCGAGAAACGGGTACGCGGGGCTTTCTTCAGTGCGATGACCGCCGCGCCATCCGCCGCCGTGAATCCACAGTATGATCGGCCGTCGCAAAGGTCCGGCAACAAGGGTGCCGGATGAATCAAACTGCGGGGGTGGAAGGTGAAGATCGATCTTCAAATCGATGGTGTCGACGCGCGCATACGTCGCCGTCACATCCGCCTGGCGCGCCACCGCGACAGAGGACAGTGCCGCAATCACCAACAATGCCAGAGCTAGGCGAAACATCGGAATCCAAACGTGAATGACTGTGTAGGGCTCACTGATCCGCGTGGCGGTACGCGTGATCGATCAAAGCTGCAAGATCAAATTACCTAATCCGCACGCGATGAACTGAACCAGATTTTAACGCCTCAGTGCACCCTCGTACGCACGGGCCACAGCGTCTGCGACGAGTACCATCTCATCCGCCGTATTCCCAAACCCCACCGAAAAGCGCAACGCCGAGACCGCCTCCTCCGCCGTGCGCCCCATGGCGAGCAACACGTCGGACGGCTTGACCGACCCGGAGGCGCAGGCCGACCCCGCCGATACGGCAATGCCGCGCAGGTCGAGCGCCATCACTAAAATATCACCACGCGCGCCGGGGAACCCCACATGCAAAGTGCCGGGGAGTTTGGGGGTGTCATGAGCGGTCACAGAGTAAGGGAGACCACGGGAAGTGAGTGCGGCCTGCAGCGCGTCGCCTAAGGCATCGCGCAGCGAGGCGACGCGCGCGTTGTGGTCGGCGCCATGGCGCCGCCACCACGCCGCGGCGGCACCGAACCCTGCGATCCCCGGTGTGTTCTCGGTGCCGCCGCGCAGGCCGCGCTCTTGGCCACCGCCGCGCACCAGAGGCTCGAGCTTTAAACCTTTGCGGGCATAAACCGCACCGGTGCCTTTGGGCCCGCCGATCTTATGCGCGGCAAAGGCCGCCAGGTCGACCGGGAGTTGTGAGAGGTCGATGTCGAGTTTACCGAGCGACTGAACCATGTCGCAGAAGAACAAAATGTTGTGCGCCTTTAACACGTGGCCGATCTCGTCGATGGGCTGAACCGTGCCCACCTCATTGTTGGCATGCATCACCGCGCACAGCGCGGTGTCGGGGCGCAGCGCGGCGGCGATCGAAGCCGCCGACACGATGCCGCTTTCGTCAGGCTTAACCCAGGTGATGGTCCAACCTTCATCGACAAGGGTGAGCAGCGCGGCCTTGACGGCGGAATGTTCGATCGCCGAGGCGACGATGTGGCCCGCCTGGTGTCGCACGGCGCGGATAGAATGCGCCGCGCTATAGAGCGCAAGGTTGCATGCCTCGGTGCCGCCGCCAGTGAAAATGATTGTGGACGGTGGCGCGTGAACTAGCGCGGCCAATTCATCGCGCGCGTTCTCAAGCTCGAGTTTGGCCGCGCGCCCGGGCGCGTGCAAGCTCGACGCATTCCCCCAGGCCTCACGCGCCACCCGCGTCATGGCCTCTAAGGCATCCGGCAAAAGCGGGGTTGTCGCGTTGTGGTCGAGGTAGATCATGGGATCGTTAAAAATAGGTTGTAGGGCATACCGAAGGGCCCCCCCTCTCCACTTCACGGGGAGAGGGGCCGGGGGTGAGGCGTAAGGCCCTAGTCTGATCACAGACCCAATCCCAACGGCCCCCCACCCCCCCGCGGCCGCCCAAATCGGTTCCTGCGGGGTACACCCCCCCAAAAAAACCTGAAATTTCCCTGAATGAACCTTTTTGAAAATTTTATTGACACGGAATCTATCCGAATAATAACTTAGGTATATGCCTAACTATTCACCGGATTTGAATCGCGTCTTCCGCGCTTTAGCGGACGCGACACGCAGAACGGTGATGGAGCGTTTAAGCAGCGGGCCTGCGACTGTGGGTGAGTTGGCGAAGGCTTTTGAGATGGCATTGCCCTCGTTCATGCAGCACATCGATGTACTGGAGGACGCCGGGTTGACCGTGTCGGAGAAGAACGGGCGCGTGCGCATTTGTCGGCTCGCACCCGGGGCGCTCGCTGTGGCGGAAGGGTGGATGGCAAGCTTGCACAATGTGTGGGAGCGCCGCGCGGATAAACTGGACGCGTACCTGAGTCAGTTCAAGAATACCGATCCTGAAAACGTGTGACCAAAAACGTAAAGAACCCGTATCAAATACAAGGAGAAGACCATGACAACGAACAACACCCATGACCTCGTCCTCGAACGCGTCATCGATGTGCCTCCCACCAAAGTGTGGGACGCATGGACCACACCGGAAACGATGACGAAATGGTTCACCCCCGACCCGTGGAAAACCGTTTCCGTAGAGATGGAGCTCACCCCCGGCGGCAAGTTCAACTCGGTGATGGAATCACCGGAAGGTCAACAGTTCCCAAACTCTGGCTGTATTCTCGAAGTCGTTCCGGGTCATAAACTCGTGTGGACCGATGCGCTGCTTCCCGGATTCAGACCTTCGGCCAACCCGTTTGTAACAGCCTGCATCGAAATCTTTCCCGAGGGTACTGGCACGCGCTACCGCGCCACGGCACTCCACAAAGATGAAGAGACGATGAAGAAGCACGAGGAGATGGGCTTCCACGAAGGTTGGGGCGCCGCGCTTGATCAGTTGGTGGCCGTGATCAAAGGGACCAGGGGATAAGACAAGCGGTCAGCGGTCAGCGTTTAGCAAACACAAAGCGATTTAAACCGGCGAGTCATTCGAATACGGCTTCCGGGTTTCCTCGTTCGAAACTAAACGTATGGTCTGCTGATTGCTGACAGCTGAACGCTGACCGCTCATTGTTGACCGCTGTTATAACTCCACCTTCTCCCCGTGCTCAGGGACATAGGCTTTGAAACCGAGCTCGTCGCTGATACGGCGGCGGAGAGTGTCTGCCGCGGTGGGTTCGCCGTGCACGACGAAAACTTTTTGGGGCGGTTTGGGGATGGCCTTTAGCCACGCGATCAGCCCTGTCGCATCCGCATGCGCCGAGGCGTTTTCAAGCTGCGCGACCTCGCACACAATGTCGACGTACTCACCGTGCATCTTGAGGCGACGATTGCCCGCCACAAGGTCGGCACCGCGCGTACCGGCGGCTTGGAACCCGGCGAACAAAATGAGGTTGCGTGCATCGCCGGCCACATTGCGGATGTGGTGCAGTACACGGCCGCCAGTGGCCATCCCTGACGCGCTGAGGATGATGGCCGCGCCATCGCGCGCTGTGCGCTTTTGAAGTCGTTCGGACTCCTCGCGGTCGGCGATGTAGCGCGCGCTGGAAAACACATGGGCGCAATCGGCCGTTGGCAAGCAATGATCGGTAGCATGGCGTTCATACAGCTCGGTGGCACTTGAGGCCATAGGGCTATCGACATAAACCGGAATGTGCGGAATCCGTTTTTGCCGCCCCAACTCATGGATGTACCACAACAGCGATTGCATGCGGCCCACCGCAAACGACGGGATCACAATGGTCCCACCGCGGGCGTAATCAGCGGCCGCCGGTGGTTGAGGGTCGGGTAGAAGCGGGTCGCCGTGTCGCCCCAAATCGCCCGAAAAAAGAATCGAGCGGCCACCCTTCACACCGATATGGGCGGACGCCGCACCGAGTATATGACCCGCGCGGCGGAGCGACACGTCGAAACCTCCTGGAACCTTAAACGGCGTACCCCACCCCTGCGGTGCAAAACGCCGAAAGCATTTGTCGACATCGCGCGCGGTATACAGTGCTTTGGGGTTTTTGTGTTTAGAATAGCCGCGACGCTTGGCATACTCGGCTTCTTGTTCCATGAGCTTGGCCGAGTCGGGCAGCAGTATGCGCAACAAATCCAATGTGGCGGGCGTGGCAAACACCGGGCCTAGGAACCCTTCCTTGACGAGCTTCGGCAAATACCCGGCATGATCCAAATGAGCGTGCGTTAAAAGCACGGCGCTGATTTTGGATGGAGGGTAAGGAAACTCGGCCCAATTTCGAAGGCGTAAGTTTTTTAGACCTTGGAAAAGACCGCAATCAACCAGCAATCGTCCGCGTCCATTTTCAACAAGGTGACGTGACCCCGTAACCGTGCCTGCCGCGCCTAAAAATGTGATGTTCATATCAAGAAGGTAATGTGGGACGCGGTTTCAACGTTGGTGTTTCGGGGGTGGTTTGTCGAGTCAACCGGGTGCGAAAAGGTTGGTTCGGCGACATAGATCTTGAGCCTGTATGGTGTTCGAGTGGTGTGCGAGCCGAGAACCTCAAGGACGAGAACGCGGGAGCCTTGGCTCAGGAGCGTGAACCTCGGGCTCGTGATCGATTTCCGAGGACAACAAACAATTTAGTGCCGTACACAAAATTGTTGCGTTGACGGCGATATTACAAGACGAGAACGCTTCTTTGTGTTGTAGTTTCTCGTCGAAAAAGTGAAAAAACCATGCTTTGAGGTACTCTCAACCGTAGATTTGACCACCGCTGCGATCGCGCTGAAACCACTGGCGCACCGTATCGTTCCACGTTTTCGTTCACCATGTTCAAGGGAGAGATTCATGAATAAACTTCGCGCATCGAAGATCGCTGCGGCGCTTGCCGCCGCCGCGTTCTTCGCCACACCGGCTCTGGCTCAAGGCAGCTATGCTGCTTGGAGCGGGCACCGCACTATCGCACTGAACACGTCCGCCACAGGCGCGAACGTGACAGATACGGTCTACAACTTCCCCGTTTTGGTTCGCCTCGGCGAAGCTGAAGCCGCCATCCTCGCGGCCGCAAACGGGGGCAACAGCATCCGCTTTTCAAAAGCCGACGATGTGACCGCACTCCCTTTCCAAATTGAATCATGGTCTCCGACCGCCGCCGCCATCTGGGTGAAGGTCGACACCGTCAAGGGCAACAACGCCACGCAGGCGATCCGCATG
>JBIIWL010000112.1:0-6448 GCA_044338885.1 Fibrobacteria bacterium | reverse complement strand
ACCATGGTTAATGACTTCCGCCCCTTCGGCGCAACCATGGCCAAACTCAGTACCAGCGCCCAGACCATCGAACGTAACGACGGTAGCAAAACCGAGTTGGCCACTGCTGTCGATGGCCATCGCCGTATTGATACCTCCTATGAAATCTATCTTGGGCTGTATCAGGCACTCACCGGGCCGGAAGAGCGTCAAAAGCTTTTCCGTGAGTTCTCGGCAGACTTTTTCGACCTCATCGTTATCGACGAGTGCCACCGGGGCAGTGCGGCAGAAGACTCCGCCTGGCGCGAGATTCTGACTTATTTCAGCAGTGCCACCCAGATTGGTATGACCGCCACACCCAAAGAAACCGAGTACGCATCGAACATCCACTACTTCGGCGAGCCGGTCTACACCTACTCGCTCAAGCAGGGCATCAGCGACGGCTTCCTCGCCCCCTACAAGGTCATCAAGGTACTTCTCAACATTGATGCCGAAGGCTATCGGCCACAAAAAGGAGAGGTCGATAAAATAGGCCAGGTGATTGATGACCGCATCTACAACATCAAGGATTTTGACCGCAATATCATTATCGACACGCGCACCCAGCGGGTCGCCAAATGGATATCAGATTACCTCAAGCAAAGTGGCAATCGTTTTCAGAAAACCATCGTCTTCTGTGTCGATACCGAGCACGCGGCCCACTTGCGTCAAGCGCTCATCGTTGAAAATCAAGACCTCGTTTTGAAGAACGAACGCTACGTCATGCGCATCACTGGCGATGATGCCGAAGGCCAGGCGCAACTTGGCAACTTCATCGACCCGGAAGCACCCTATCCGGTTATCGTCACCACTTCGCGCCTGCTTTCCACTGGCGTTGATGCCCAGACTTGCCGCCTGATTGTGCTGGATCGAGCGGTAGGCTCCATGACCGAATTCAAGCAGATCGTCGGGCGCGGTACGCGGGTTCATGAAGATACCAAGAAGTATTACTTCACCTTGGTCGATTTCCGAAAATCCACCAGTCACTTTGCCGATCCGAATTTCGACGGTTACCCCGTGCAGATATACACGCCCGGGGAAGATGATCCACCCCTGCCACCCGACGATCTGCCGCCGCCGAATGACCCGGATGATCCCATTCCGCCCGAACCGGGTGAGGACGAGGACATCCTCGAAGACCCGCCACCGCCGGGGCCGCCGCCACCACCTCCGCCGCCAAAGCCGAAGTTTTACATCAACGGCAAGCCGGTGATGGTGTTAACCGAAGGGGTTGAATATCTCGATGAAAATGGCAAGCTCGTCACGGAGAGCTTTAAGGATTTTTCACGCAATACCATCCTCGCCCACTATGCCAGCCTCGACAAAGTCCTCGCGCGCTGGCGCTCGACTGAGCGCAAGGAAGCCATCATTGCAGAACTGGCCGAAGAAGGATTACTGCTCGACCCGCTGATGGAAGAAATCGGCAAAGACCTCGACCCGTTTGATTTGATCTGTCATATCGCCTTCGACCAACCGCCGCTCACCCGCCGCGAGCGCGCCAACAACGTGAAGAAACGCGATGTCTTCACCAAGTATGGAACGCAAGCCCGTGCCGTACTCGAAGCGCTGCTGGCCAAGTATCAGGATGAAGGCGTGGTCGGCGGGCTGGATAACGTCCAGATTCTCGAAATCCCGCCCTTCAATGCAATGGGTACGCCGTTTCAACTCATTAAACAATTCGGCAGCAGAGCAGGCTTCGAGAACGCGGTTCACGAGCTGCAAGATGCGCTCTATCAGGACGTAGCATGAGACGTATGGTTGAAAAAACACCAATTCGTATTCCAGTCAAACTGGTAGATGGGCAATGGGAGTTCTTTTATGGGGGAAGCTTGCCTGTTTGCGATGGTGCGGTTGGCGAACTGATTCTCGACAAACGTTCCATTGAAGACAAGGAATTTCTTGCCCGTCTGAATCGGAAAAGTGAGTACAAAATTTTGGAGTCAGGCACACAACTTCGAGTTGCTTTAACTGTAAGGCCATTTCCGGAAATCCCAACTAACCTTAAAAAGCAGCTTATCACTATGAATGCTCACGAGTTAGGCGACTACACCCTTCAACACGCATCGTTCGACACTCAATTCGCCCAAATCACGATTGGCAACCCAACCACAAGACAAGAGAAAATTTGCCCCAATGAAACCGGCGGCGTGTGGCTTCAATTACAAGGCACACAACCCAAGAGCATTACCACCAGCAGCGTAATCGTTCCTGGCGAAATTTCTCGGGAACCCTTAGATAGCCTTAACCATGCGTTTACACGCTTATCAGAAGTTTGCGAACCATGGCGGAAATCGCACACTGGCAATATCTATGATCGCGTTCTTTACCAAGAAAAAAATGGACGCTGGTATTCATTGAGCACGTTGCGAGATGCCGCAATCGCCACGGATGAACACCAACTTATTAAAGAACAGTGGGCACTCATAATGCAAAACATGACTTCTTTTCGCCCTAACTTAAACTCAAAATAAATCAATATTATGTCTGCAAGAAACGCCGTTAAATCCATTCAAGACATCATGCGCCAGGACTCAGGCGTTGATGGCGATGCCCAGCGCCTCTCCCAACTCTGCTGGATGTTTTTCCTCAAAATCATCGACGATCAGGATCAGCAACTGGAAATGATGCAGGACAACTACCGCTCGCCCATCCCGGAGAAATACCAGTGGCGCACCTGGGCGGCGAATCCAGAAGGCATTACCGGCGATGCGCTGTTGGACTTCACCAATACCGAGTTATTTCCTGCGCTCAAGGAACTGCCCGCCAGCGGCAAGAACGCCAGCCGCGCCCGTGTGGTGAAGGGCGTGTTCGAGGATGCCTACAACTACATGAAGTCCGGCCAGCTCATGCGGCAGGTCATCAACAAGATCAGCGGCGTGGACTTCAACGACCTCGCCGAGCGCAAACACTTCGGCGACATCTACGAACAACTGCTCAATGACCTGCAAAGCGCGGGCAACGCAGGCGAGTATTACACCCCGCGTGCCGTCACCGCCTTTATGGTGGATCGCATTGACCCCAAACCGGGGGAAATCCTGTTCGACCCGAGCTGCGGCACGGGCGGCTTTCTCACCTGCGCCATCCGCCACATGCGCGACCGCTATGTGAAAAAGGTGGAAGACGAACAAGCCCTGCAAGCCGGGTTGCGCGCCGTGGAAAAGAAGCAACTGCCGCACATGCTCTGCGTCACCAACATGCTGCTGCATGGTATCGAAGACCCCAGCTTCGTGCGCCACGACAACACTCTGGCGCGGCCTTATATCAGCTATGGCGCAGCCGACCGGGTGGACATCATCCTCACCAATCCACCCTTCGGCGGGCGCGAAGAAGACGGCATCGAATCCAACTTTCCCGCCCACTTCCGCACCAAGGAAACCGCTGACCTGTTTCTGGCGCTGTTCATCCGCCTGCTCAAACCCGGTGGCCGCGCCGCCATCGTATTGCCGGATGGTTCTCTGTTCGGCGAAGGCGTGAAAACTCGGCTGAAGGAAGCGCTGCTGCAAGAGTGCAACCTGCACACCATCGTCCGCCTGCCCAACAGCGTGTTCAAGCCCTACGCCAGCATCGGCACCAACCTGCTGTTTTTCGAGAAGGGCGAGCCGACGCAGGACATCTGGTTTTACGAACACCAAGTCCCACAAAGTCAAAAAGCCTATTCCATGACCAGGCCGATCAAGGTGGAACACCTGCAAGGCTGCGTTGAATGGTGGGGCGGGGCAGCGCGTGAGAACCGGCAGGAAACCGATCAGGCATGGAAAGTTACGCTCGGCGAGATCAAGGAGCGCAGCTACAACCTCGACTTCAAGAACCCGCACACCGTCGGCATTGACCACGGCGAACCGGAAGAGCTGCTGGCGCAACTGCAATCCGACGAAGCAAAAACAGCCGAACTGCGCGACCAGTTGAAGGGCATTCTGGCCGAGGCGCTGCTGCGATGAATGCAGATATGCTGCTCATGCACTTCGAGCGCATCAGCGAAGCGCCTGACGCTGTAACGCGGCTTCGCCGTTTCATTCTCGATCTGGCGGTGCGCGGCAAGCTGGTGGAACAAGACCCTAACGACGAACCGGCGGCAGAACTACTCAAGAGGATTCAAGCTGAGAAGGCGCGGTTGGTGAAGGACGGTCGGCTCAAGAAGACGATGGCAGCCCAGAAAATTGAAAGTTTAGATAACCCGTTTGATTTGCCATCAATTTGGGCATGGTCATGCCTTGGCGATGTTGCTCAATACGGAATTGCAGATAAAGTCGATTCAAATAAAGGCATCACAGTCGATACTTGGGTGCTTGATCTTGAGGATATTGAAAAAGATACCTCGCGGTTGATTGACCGCATGTACTCATCAGCGCGTCCTTTTCTGAGTACAAAAACCATCTTCAAGCGTGGGGACGTATTGTTTGGGAAGTTGCGCCCATATTTGAACAAGGTCTTGGTTGCCGATCAGGACGGAGTTTGTACGACAGAAATTATTCCAATTCGCGGCTACTGTGGAATGGCTCCAGAATACATGAAGCTGGTCTTGAAATCGCCATTGACGATGGCACGAGTTGACAGATTGATGTATGGCATGAAAATGCCGCGTCTCGGAACAGGTGACGCAGTTGCATTAAGTTTCCCACTCCCACCCCTCGCCGAACAACACCGCATCGTCGCCAAGGTCGATGAACTGATGGCGCTGTGCGACCAGTTGCAGGCGGCGCAGAACGAGCGTGAAGCGTGGCGCGACCGGCTGGTGGCAGCCAGCCTGCACCGCATCGGCTATGCCGTTAACCCTTCGACAAGCTCAGGGCGAATGGGTAGTGAGGAGGCACCAACTTCCGTTCGAGCTGAGCCTGTCGAAGCCTTTGTCGAGGCCGCCCGTTTTCACCTCGCCCACCTGCCGCGTCTTACCACTCGCCCCGAACACATCAAGCAACTGCGCCAAGCCATCCTCAACCTCGCCGTCCGTGGCCGTCTCGTCCCTCAAGACCCAAACGACGAACCGGCGGTGGAGCTGTTGAAGTTGATTGGATCTAATAAAGCAAGATTCGTCAAAACGGGGGCGATTCGCAATGTATCTACTCTTGCTAAATTGACGATGACTGAAGAACCGTTCTCCTTGCCCCAAAGATGGATATGGGTGCGGCTCGGCTCGGTTGGTTATACGCAAACCGGCACGACGCCACCCACGAGTAAACCTGAATGTTTCGGCGGCGATACGCCATTTGTGACGCCCTCGGATCTCAGCGGAACTATCACAACCTACAAGGGTAAGGGACTTACAGATGTCGGTGTAAGACATTCGCGTTTGATACAGAAAGACTCGGTGTTGATGGTTTGTATTGGTTCCACTATCGGCAAGACCAATGTAGTTGATCGAGAGGTCTGCTGCAACCAGCAAATTAACACCGTTACTCCATTCGTCGAAGGCATGACTTCTTATTTTTCGATAGCATTGCGATCAGCCTACTTTCAGGGGTTTGTATTCGCCAAAGCTGGTATGGGCACTCTTCCTATTTTGAGTAAGGGAAAATGGGAGCTATTGCCAATCCCTCTTCCGCCCCTCGCCGAACAACACCGCATCGTTGCCAAAGTCGATGAACTGATGACGCTGTGCGACCAACTGGAAGCCCAACTTACCACCACCCAAACCGACAGCCGCCGCCTGCTCGAAGCCGTGCTGCATGGGGCGCTCTCTACACCACAGGAGGAAATCGCATGAGTAATGTCACCAATGCCACAATCTGGGGCATTCATGCCGGCAAGACCGGCGATGCCGACAGCCTGTTTCTCAATAAAAACTGCATAGCTGTGGGGTGGGCGAAAATGGGTGACCTGACCGCCCTCAATCCAGACCGAGACGCTTTTAAGGCGCGTGTGGCAGAAGCATACCCGGATGCAAAACCAGGCGCGATCCCTGGCAACGCAGGGCAATTATTCAGGTTTGCCCACGAAATGAAACCGGGCGATTTGGTGGCCTATCCCTCCAAACGCGACCGACAAATACATCTGGGCCGTGTAGAGGGCGACTACCGCTTTGATCCAAAATCCGAATCAAGCTATCCAAATGTAAGATCAGTGAAATGGCTGAAGCATGTACCGCGCACACAATTTAGCCAGGGTGCGCTGTATGAGATTGGTTCGGCGATGAGCCTGTTTATGGTGAAGAATTATGCAGATGAGTTCCGTGCTGTTGTAGAAGGAAAAGCTGCACCGATTTCCTCAGTGGCACAAGATGAATCGGTAGCGGCAGTGGCAGAGGACATCGAGGAAAACACGCGGGATTTCGTACTCAAGAAACTGGCGCAAGAATTAAAAGGGCATCCATTTGCCGATTTCGTGGCTCATTTGCTGGGCATCATGGGCTACCACACTCGCGTATCGCCAGAAGGCCCGGACGGAGGTATCGACATCGTTGCCCATAAGGATGAACTTGGCTTCGAGCCGCCCA
>JBIIWL010000071.1:0-8135 GCA_044338885.1 Fibrobacteria bacterium | reverse complement strand
TCAAAGCCGCTCTATATAACGACGTGCAGGTCACACCCAGCTTTAAACTTCAGCCCAATGCGGGAATCTCCTATCTCATCGCAACCTTAAAACTTGAAGATGACCAGGGCGATTCGATTACAGAAACCGAATTTGAGGTAGGCTATGATTTTGGCGTATCCCTAATATTTAAGGCAAATCGAGCAGGCAATTTTGCGCTCTCGCCAGCCGTGAGCATTGTGGACCGCGAAGCGACATTTGCCCTAACGGCTGATTTCGTTTTTTACACGCTCTAACAAACCCACACCCCGCGCGCCGGGTGCAGGCCGGGTTGGATGCTCCCTTATAAATGCCACAGTCCACGTTTCCCCACCAACTCCCCAAACGGGGTGTAATACCCACGGTTTCAAACGCGCGGATGTGTTAAATTACCCCTTCCATGCCTATCGACACCCCCGCGCCCGCGCATACCAAGTCCTATAAGCGACCCGCCAAGGTTCTGCTGCTCGACCGCAAAACCTGCATCTCATGCGCCGGCTGCGTGGGCACCTGCCCCGACCTCGCGCTCGACATGTTCGGCCTCGACCTCCAGGTCTTCCAAGACAAATGCACCTACTGCACCATCTGCGTGCGCTTCTGCCCCGTCGGCGCGCTCTCCATTGAAAAGCGCGCCCCGCAGGGCGAGGAAAACCCCGTAGAAACCCCTAAAACTCCGGGAGACTTTCACTGGCCGCCCGCACAGACAACGCAGACGACGTCTGTATGGGCGAGCCATCCCTCGGCCTCAAACGAGGTGACCCCATGATCGCCCCCTCCTACGACGTCGTCATCGTCGGCGCCGGTCCGTCGGGCAGCCTCTGCGCCCGCAATGTCGCCCGCGCCGGATACTCAGTTTTATTGTGTGAAAAGCGCCCCGTCGTGGGCGTACCCGTCCGCTGCGGCGAAGCCACCGGCCCCAAGAAGCGCCTATCCGACTTCATGACCGTCAGCGAAGACTATATCGAAACCCACTTCACCGGCGTCATCCTCAACGGCCCGCAAGGCGTGCACATCCGCTACGACGCCGACCGCGAATTGGGCCTCATGCTCGACCGCCGCCTGTTCGATCAAAACGTCGCCGCCCAGGCCGTAGCCGAAGGCGCCGACTTGCAGGTCAATGCCCGCGTCTTTGAAGTCGGCCCCGTCATCGACGGCACCCGCACCGTGCGCATCGAACAAAACGGCCACAATTACGACGTACGCGCCAAAATGGTCGTCGGGGCCGACGGCTCTGAGTCGCTCACCGGGCGCCTCATCGGCATCAAATCGCGTCAAATGCCGCCGCTCACCTGCACCGCCATCGAGCTCCGCATCAAAGCGCAAGACCCCAACCCCAACCACCTCACCTTTTGGCAAGGCCACGGCAGCATCAACCGCGGCTATGTATGGGCCTTCCCCAAAGTCAAATCGGGCGTGGTCAACCTCGGGTCGGGCGAACTCGTGCCCAAGCTCGGTGCGCAAACGCAATTCGACCTCTCCATGGAATTCAAAAACCGCTTCTACCCCGACGCCGAAGTCGAAGAAGTCCACGGCGGCGCCGTGCCCGTGAGCGGCAACCTGGTCGAATACACCGCCGACCGCTTCTTAATGTGCGGCGACGCAGCCCACCACACCAACCCCCTCACCGGCGGTGGCATCATGTCGGGCATCGTGGGTGGCGAAACCGCCGCCTCATGGATCGACAAAGGCTTTAAAGCGGGCAACCTTTCAGCCGAGTTTCTTAAAGGTTACGAAGGCGAATGCTTCAATCGCTTCGGCCGCGGGCACCTCAAAGAAATGCGCATCCGCGACTTCGGGCTCGGCCTCAACGAGCGTGATCAGGCCGACTTCTACCGCGCCCTCAAAACCTTCGTGGACGGTAAATTCTCGCTTCCTGCGAAAATCAAGGGATATTCGCAGCTCAGTCTGGTGGCCGCCCGCAATTTCAGGCACTCCAAAAAAGTGTTTTGGGGGTAAGGATTGAGGCCTCCGGGTGAGGGTGGCGGCCTTCGGGCGTCGCCCCGCGCCCCTCTCGGGGCGGTCTGATCAGGGTCTAGGAAGCCGCAAGCCCCGCACCCGGAGCGCGCGCCCCGGATCCGCACCAGCGGCGCGTGCCGCTTCACCCCCGTAAAAAAGCCCCGCGCCCCTAGAAAAGGCGTTTCCAAAGCGTCCGAACAAGCTAAATTGGATAGCCCACCTTAATAGAGACAACAAGGGAGTCGTCATGGCTGAATTTTTCCCCGGCATCGACAAGATCAAGTACGAAGGCCCGGATTCCAAGAATTTTTTTGCGTTCAAGTACTACGACGCTGACAAGATCGTCGGTGGCAAGACCATGCGCGATTGGCTCAAGTTCGCGGTGTGCTACTGGCACACGTTCCGCGGCGTCGGCTCTGATCCGTTCGGCCCCGGCACCATCAAGCGCCCGTGGGAAGACGGTTCCAACTCCGTCGACATGGCCAAGAAGCGCATGGACGTGGCCTTTGAGTTCTTCACCAAACTCGGCAACCCGTACTGGTGCTTCCACGACCGCGACATCGCTCCCGAAGGCGCGACGCTGGCCGAAAGCCACAAGAACCTCGATATTCTGATCGCACATGCCAAGCAGTGGCAGGCGAGCACCGGTGTCAAGCTCCTCTGGGGCACCACCAACCTGTTCTCGAACCCCCGTTTCATGAACGGCGGCGCCACCAATCCTGACGCGCATGTCGTTGCTTACGCTGCCGCCCAGGTCAAGAAGGCCATGGAAGTCACGCATGAACTCGGCGGCGAAGGCTACGTGTTCTGGGGTGGCCGCGAAGGCTACATGTCGCTGCTCAACACCGACATGAAGCGCGAGCTCGACCACTTCGGCCGCTTCTTGCAGCTGGCCGTCGACTACAAGAAAGAAATCGGCTTCACGGGCACCTTGCTCATCGAACCGAAGCCCAAAGAACCCACCAAGCACCAGTACGACTTCGACTCGGCCACGGTGATGGGCTTCTTGCGCACCTACGGTCTCGAGAAGGAATACCAGATCAACGTTGAAGCCAACCACGCGACGCTCGCGGGTCACACCTTCGAACACGATCTCGAAATCGCCTCGCGCTACGGCCAACTGGGCTCCATCGACGCCAACGTCGGCGACGCGCAGCTGGGCTGGGACACCGATCAATTCAACATGGACATCCACAGCACGACGCTGGCGATGCTCGTTGTGATGAACCAGGGCGGTCTGCCCGTGGGCATCAACTTCGACGCCAAGGTCCGCCGCGAGTCCACCGACGTCGAGGATATGTTCATCGCCCACATCGGCGGTATGGACTCCTTCGCACGCGGCTTGCTCAACGCTGACAAGATCCGCCAGGACGGCACCAAGGCCGAGTGGATCGCGAAGCGCTACTCGTCCTTCGACACCGGCATCGGCGCCGATTTCGAAAAGGGCAAGGTCGGTTTCAAGGAGCTGGAGAAATTCGCTCTCGAGAACGGCGAGCCCAAGCAGATCTCTGGCCAGCAAGAGAAGTACGAAGTTCTCTTGAACCAGTACCTCTAAGCTCTCAAACCTGATGGGTTGAAGACCCCGCCCGCACAGGGCGGGGTTTTTCTTTACCCCCTCTTTAGCCGCTATTTATCGCTGGGGTGGCTATCGGAGGCTCGGGGCCAGCGACTTTGTAACTTATCAGGCCTGTTTCGCATCTACGCGGCTGTGCCGCAAGGTGGCGTACCCGCCCGCTCTCGAGGTGACCATGAATGATTCGTTGAAACCAAATTCGGCCCAAGCCTCACGCATGCGGCCTGCGGCCCTGCTGTTGGCCTTGGCCTTCGGTCTATCCGTTGCCGTCTCGGCGCCTTTGGCGCAAGAGACGCTCAGCTCGGTGCAACGCGAACTGGATCGTGTTCAACGCGAAACCAGCCGCGAGCAAGAGCTCCACAAAGCCGAGCGTGCCCGCGCCGCGGAGTTTGAAAAACAAAAGAACGCGCGCCTCGCGGCCCTGCAAGATCAAATCAAAGCGGCCGACGGCCGCATCGATAGCCTCAAGCAGCGTATGGAAGTCGAACGTCAGCGCCGCACCGCGCAGCGCGGGCTTGCGGCGGGCTATGTGGCCAAACAGAAGGCCTTCCGTGCCAATCTCGACACAGAGATCAAGGCCATGATCGCGTGGGTGGAAACCGATTTCCCCTATCAGCGCGACCGTCGACTCTCTGAGTGGCGCGAGTTGGCCGAGGCCAACCGCGAAGGCACCATCGCCGTAGAAGAAGTTCTCGTACGCTTGTTTGGTCTGACCCAGGCGTCGCTCGACTTTGCGGGGAATTCGGAAGCGTACCCTGGCACCTATACCACGGGCAAAGGCCAGACCTCGGAAGGCTCGTACATCCGCCTCGGTGCGGTCACCATGGCGTTTTCATCGACCGATGGCAAGCAACAGGCGTACCTCGCTAAAACCGCCGATGGTTATGTGTGGCGCGACGAAGAACTGAGTGGCGATATCCGCAGCGCCATCCGCAGTGCGGTGAACGTGGCTCAGGGTAAAGAAGCCCCGCGCCTCGTACCCTTGCCGGTTGAAATCGCCGGGGGTGTGAAATGAAATTTCTCTCTGGCCTTTCAATGGCAGGACGGTGGACGGTAAACGGTGGACGGTGGCTAAAACCATTCACGACAGATCTTATGGCTGCTGTTCTACCGTCTACCGTCTACCGTCCACCCTCCCTTACGCAGGGTGCAATGCATTCGCTCATAGCGGCGATGCTGGTTTTCGCATTCACGTTGACCTCCGTCAACGCGCAAGTCAAAGTCGACGAGAACGCCGACCAAATCGCCGGCCTGCAAATCGAGCTCGAACAAGCGCGCCAAAATCGCGACCGTATTTTGGCCCGCCGCTGGGAAGACAAGCAGCGCGATACCGAAGCGCGTGAAAAGTTCAACCGTGAATACGACGACATCAAAAATCGTTTAGAGGTCAAGAATCAGGAAGCCGACCGCTTTCACGCCGAGATTCAAAACCACTTGCGTGATGCCGAAGAGGCACAAGCTCGCGCCGAAGAAGAACGCATCCGCTTTCTCTCGCTCGCGTCGGCCTTGCGCGATAAGGCCCGCGACCTTTCGGGCCCGCTGGAGCGCGCCTTCCCCGCGCGCGTACCCGAGCGCATCGAGTTACTCAATAAAGTGCTCAAGAGCGCCGATATCAAGCGCGACGCGCCGGGTGAGATCCTAGCCGACCTCATGACATTCCAACAGAGTGAGCTCGCCCTGTCGCGTGCGATTTCTCTCGAGCGGCGCGGGTTTATCCGCGCGGGTAAAGAACCGGGCGAAGGCCCGTTCTTACGCCTGGGCACGGTCACCGCGGCTTATAAAGACGAAGCCACCGGCGCCGCGGGCCTGTTGCTCAAGAACCCGGTTGACCGCACCCTCGCCCCCTTCGACTGGAAGGAAGCGCTGCCGCCCGCCGATGCATCGGCTTTGAGCAAGGCGATGACCGTACTGGAAAAAGAATCGGGCACGGTCGTGATGGTGCCGATGGACGTGTTGCTCACTCAGAATTTGACCAAGACATACACGCGTGCGTCTGACAGAGGCATTTGGTCCATTCTTGTGGAAACACTGTTGGCCGGTGGCGTGTTTATGATTCCGCTGGGTCTCGTGTTGTTGTTCACGATCGTGCTGGCGTGGCGCAAAGTCGCCTACTTCCGTCGTGCCCGCCAAGGCGAAGCGCAACACGCTGCCGCCGTCGATATGGTCGTACGTGGCGATGTGGTGGCCTTTGACGCGCTGCGTAAAGCCAACCCGGCCAACCCGGTGTTCAAGGGACTTGGCGAAATCATGAAGCACCGCGATGTGCGTGTGGAGGCCGAGAAGGCCGTGCGTGAATTCTTCTTGCGCGAGCAACCGCACTTTGAACGCGGCCTGAGCACCGTGGCCGCCATGGCCGCCGCCGCGCCCATGCTCGGGTTGCTTGGGACCATCTCGGGTCTTGTGTCGATGTTCCAGGTGATTACCGAGCTCGGTGTGAATGACCCCAAAATGTTGGCCGGCGGTATCGGCGAGGCGCTCATTACCACAGAAGCAGGCCTTGTCATCGCGATCCCCGCGCTGCTCTTGCACACGTGGTTGACCAACCGCGCCGACGATCTGACCGCCGAGGCGGAGTATCGCGTCGCGGCCACCATGAACGCGATTTGGCCCCGAGGCTAACATGGCGGATTTAGGAACCATCGTCGATCACGTCTGGTACCTGCTGCGGCAGGGCGGGTGGTTCATGCTGATCTTGTACCTCATGGGTCAAGCGGGATGGATGTTCGCCCTACAGCGTTGGTGGTCGTATCGTCAAACCCCCATGCCACAGCAAGGGTGGTGGGAAGCCCCGTCCGCTTCGGGCACCGATATGGAGCGTCGCTTGATCGAATCGGTCGGTGGGCGTGGTTTGTTTGCCGACCTCGCGCGCGAGTTGTCGTCCGTTCGTCCGCAAGGCGAGGCCGCGCTTGTGCTGAAGGCCCGCGAGTTTATCGGTCAAGCCGGACATCACCTCAACCGTCGGCTCAGCACGATTGCCGCCTTGGCGGCGGCTGCGCCCATGATGGGCCTTGCCGGCACGATCAGCGGCGTGATGGCCACCTTTGCGGTGATCACGCAATACGGCGCGGGCAACCCCGCGATGATGGCTGGCGGCATTTCTGAGGCCCTCATGGTGACCGAGGCGGCGCTCGTGATCGCGATCCCCTTGATCGTACTTCATGATCGTCTGCAAGCACGCGCCGATGCGTTAGAAGCCGAAGCCGTTTCGGCGGCGACGGTTTTGATCCGCGCCTACAACGCCGACAGCGCTTCACAGTCCCATCTGGCCGGGGAGGGTGCACGATGAGTGGCTCCGACGAATTCGGCTTAAAGCGGCGCGTTCGGCGCCCGGCAGAAATCAACCTGATCAACATGATCGACATGTTGTTCTTCCTCATCGTGTTCTTCGTGCTCACCAGCAGCTTCACCAGCGAGATCGGCGTCGACATCAACAAGCCCAAGGCGCAGAGTGCGAAAACACTGCCGCGTCAGCCGCTGCTGATCGGCATCACGCGCGAAGGCAACATTCACGTGAACGAGAGCCCGGTGAGCCCGGCGGCTCTCGAAGGCGTGCTCAAGCACTATATCGCGCTTGACCCCGAACGTTCCGTCGTGATTGTCGCCGACCGCGAAGCGGTGATGGCCACCACGGTTGCCGTACTAGATGCGTGTAATCTGGCTAACGTCAAAATGGTGTCCGTCTCCACACTGCGAGAATGATGGGATGAAGCGTCCGTCCGCAACGCTGGTGATTTTTTTAGCCGCACTCGTATTCAACACGGTGCTGTTCTTAGTCGTGCCTGTGATGCAAGCCGCATTCCATGCGCCCGTGGTGGTCCAAAAAGAAGTCGACTCGCTGGTGAAGCGTGATATTGAGCTCCCCAACCAAGACCGCGAACGCCCCCCTGAACGCGAGATCAAAGAGATCAAGCTACAGCCCGTGAGCCAGGCCGCAGTGGCGGCCAGCCGACCGTCTATGCCCGGTGGCGGGTTGGCGATCGATTTAAGCCCGGCCGGAGCCGGGGGCGATATGGAACTTGTTACGGGGGGTGATCGTACCGGCCCCTTAGGGTCCGGTACGGGAGGTGGGACGGGTTCGGGTGTGGGTTCCCTCGTCTACGAACCCGGTCAGACCGATTCGGATGCGCGGATCTCCGGAGCTGATCAACCGCCGCGGTATCCGCCCCGCGCCGAGCGCGAAGGCGTCACCGGGTACGTCGATTTGCTGTTCATCGTGAATGAGTCCGGTTTCGCCACTTCGATCACGTTACTGAAAGAAGATCCTCCCGGGTATGGCTTTGGGGCTTCGGCCATTGAAGCGGTGCGCAAGCTGCGCTTTCAGCCCGCATTGCTGCAGCGCATCCCGGTCAAACAAAAAGTGCGTCGTCGGGTGAACTTCGAATTATGAGCCGCGCACGCTTCCTCTCGCTGGCCTTGGTGGCGGTTGTGTGTGCCCTTGTGGCCCACACCCCGGTGACCGCGCAAACCGCCAATACCACCCGACCCGGGCAGGCCGATACGACCACGCCCCCGGATCCTTTGACGCTCGGGAATACGTTTTACGAAAAGGGTGATTTTGTGCGGGCGGCCGAGCAGTATCGCCTCGTCA
>JBIIWL010000070.1:0-8139 GCA_044338885.1 Fibrobacteria bacterium | reverse complement strand
TGTGGCGCACAAAACAGGGGTTTTCTGCAAAAATCTCAACCAATCAATCAGGAATCCCTGGATTGATGACGATCTCTTGCGACACATTGCCAACTTTGCCGATCTTCACCATCATGGTGATGCCTGACCAATCGCGGTCGTCGGGCTGCAGTGTGTCAATCGGGTTTTTATCGCTCCCTGGGCCCATCCAGTCCAAAATGATCGGCAGAATGGGTGCAGACGCGCCCGGAGCGATCGTGACGCTGCGCGAGCCTTCAAACAATAAACGGGGCTCACTCACGCCAACCGAATCGCCCTCGAGATACCCAAAGGCCTTGATATTAAAGGTACGGGGGCCGGTGCGCACGTACTTGTAGCTCTGCACGTGCGTCATGGTATCCGTTTCGCTCCGAGATGGGCGGAAAAACAGTTTACCCGCAGCATTTTTGAGGGCGGTATCCGAATTGATAAAACGGGGCCCCGGGGTAATGAGGGGGTTGAAAGAGGTACTGTCACGGACGATCGTCGAATCGATCATCAACACCATGCGGCTGAAGAAAATCCGTTGGTAAACGCGTTGTTCAACGGGAACATTTGCCGGAAAAATTCGATCAGGGAACACGTAGCGGGCTTCGTAAAGCGAATAGCGCGAATTGATCAGCGGCACATCCATACTGACCGCATTTCCACCCTTGCTGGCAATGGGGCCCACGTTGGCGTAATGGATCACGCTATCGTGAATATCGTGGGTTTTGATCTCGATATTCCACCAACGGAGCGGTTGTAACGCCACGTTGACCGTAATCGATTGGTCAGCCGCTTGATCGCCCGAAAAGCCCGTGCCTACGCCAGCCATAACGGTATCCCATACCGTATCACGCAGGTTGGAGGTGAAGCGGAGCACCATGTCGCGAAGTTGGATTCTTTCATCAGGCAGGTCTGCGGACAATTTGCCCAAGTCGAGCACGCCGCCGTCGGTGGGCGCATCCGCATCGACACGGCCAAGTCTGATTTCCAGGTTGACTTCAGCGAGCTCTGTGTCTGGGAGATTGGTGAGGCTACCGCCACCACCAAGGCAACCAAAGGCCGTCAAAGATGCCGCCACCAAGAAGGCCGCGAATCCAAAACGCTTCAATTTTACAGTATATCCCAAGACGACTCCCGAAGAAACGGATCAAACCCGCCTCAAATCACTGACTTATTACAGCCAAAGGCATGCCAACAGGTGTGATGCGGTTTATCGCGAAATAATAGCGAACCGCCCACCTTGATGAGATCAAATTGCCCGCTTTGGTCATTATGGCACAAGAATGGCGTGCTTTTTGCCTCTTCGTCTAAAAGGCTGAATGCGCTAAAATTTCTGGGTCGTTCAAAGCCAAAAAAAACGCCCTCTGCAAAGAGGGCGTTTGAGGGATTTTTAGACAACAGCTCAAGGCGACCCGCCTCGGCATACCATCAGGTTGATTAAATCGCGGCGCGTTCCATCTCATCCTCGACGAGGATGTTCTGAGCCGCCAAGGCTTCGCGAAGCTCAGGCATTTCGTGGACGTGCAAACGAACGTCGGGGGAGAAGCGGAACAGCGCGACGCGACGAAGACCCAGGGGGCAGATTTCGCCCGTACGGGGGTTGCGGGCCGGGCGAGGTTTGCGCTCTTTGGCGTAGAAGGTACCGAAGCCGCGGATCTCGATCATCTTACCAGCTTCGAGCATCTCGGACACGACCTTCATGAACTCTTCGACGACGCCGCGGGTTTCCGCTTGGGACCGGCCACTGGAACGCGATGCCTCTTGGATCAGGTCCTGCTTGGTGACATTCTTCAAACCAGCCTCCTACCCAACATGTTGTGTCAGACGTGAATGAAAGTAACAACAGGAGGTATTTCGAGGGGCCTGTTTTTAAAAAAACTTTCAATCAAAGAGGCGTTTTTAGCGAAAAAAGGCCACTTAGGGTCTTTTGTGAGGCTGATGACGGTACAATGCGGCCCGCTTCCGGTAAATTCACCCACCTACACCATGTTGTGTGAGGTCAACCCGGATGAGCCAATCCCTAGGGCCAAGCGGCAAAAGTGTGAGTGAATGAGCACGTGATTTCACACAGTGAACTACGCGCAAAACCGGAACAGTCATCACAAATTTTCCGCAAAACCACACAGGCGCCAGAGGCACGCCCGTGGTCCGCAGCCTCTTAGAAGCGCATGATCATGCTGTAACGCTGTTGGCCGTTACGAATACCGTTATCGAAGGAACGGATGAAGGTTCCATCGATCTGCAAAATGTCCGACAACATAAAGCCGAGGCCGATGTCGAGCTCGCGGCGCTCACCGATGATGTCAAGCAAATACCCGGCCCGCACGGCCACGACGTTCGCATACACATATTCGGCGCCCGAGTTGTACACAGTTTGGCGCAGGTTCTCCTGCATCACGGTACCACTCCCACCAGGTGTTGTGATCGCCTTCCATGAACCGATCCAGAACGGTTCGGCCTCGTCGCTGCCGGGCGCACGATAGAAGGCTTCACGATTCAAGTCGCCCGCCACAATGAGTCTATGGCTGGGCCGGTTGATCAGCAAATACGCCAGACCGACTTTCCAGGTAAACGGAATCGGATCGGACTGAGCTTGGTCGACGTAAAATACGGCGGGACCCATGTTTTGCATCATCAAGCCGAAGGAAAGCCCTTCCAACCCGAACAGATTTTTTTGCAAAAAGCCGGCGTCCACGGCGTAGCTCGCCGCGATACCATCCGTCTGTTCACCGCTGGAGGTCACGCCGCGGCTCAGGGCCGAATAAATGAACTTCGCGTTCAGACCGATGCCCGCATTTTTATTCAAGCGCGTGGCGTAGGTCAGACCTGCAACCAGTTCGTAGGCATTGAAGCTGGCCTGTGTGCCCTCATCACCCGTTGTCAGGTTTTTACCGAACGAGATGTAGTTCACGAAGCCACCGATGGTTCCCCATTCTTCGATCGGGAAACTTGCCGCCATGTAAGCATGGTAAAGATCATCAAGGTTTAGAGCCGGCAAAAGGGTTTCATAAAAGAAGCCCACTTGGGTTTTGGCATTGTGATAGCGCTCAACGCCGGCGCCGGTGAGGAACCACACGTCGCTGCCTTCGGCTTGTACCGAGATCACATTTTTATCGGCCAAGCCGTTGCCGCTATGGTAGTGTTCCCACGTGCCGCCCATGCGTTCACTCGACGCCGCAGTAGCGGCGGCGTCCGCCGTGCGATCTTTTTCTTCTTGCTTACGGCCTTTGGGCGTAGCGTGGGTCGGCGTGAATTGCCACGCCCCTTCAGACGTTGCGACCCAAATGCGATTCTTTTCATCTAAGGCGAGACTGCGGACTTGTTGGCCGCGGAAGCGGATCTTTTCCCACGAGCGGAGCGTAAAGTGGGACACGCCTTCGGCGTGGGCCGTGTACACATGACCGAAGCGATCGACCAGCACGCGGCGGACATCGTCATCGAGCAGGCCGTCGGTGGTTTGGGTGTACACACGCCAGCGTGCCGTGCCCGTGCTCGTACGCGGCGGACGATAGCGGGCCACACCCTTGCCCTGTAGGCCGACGTACACATCTTCAACCGATTCATGCACCGCGATCGAGGTGATGTACTGAGACGGCAGAATGTTATTGCCGCGGCGATACATGTTGTTTTGGCGATACTCGTAAAGTCCGTCGTTCGTGCCGATCCACAGCGTAGTGCCCTTGACCGCCAATGCGGTCACCGCTAAGGCGCGGAACGGGCTTGCCGCAGCGTCCACCGGTGCGGCGGCGACTGCAGACGAATCAGAGACAGCGCCTTCAATCCCTTCGGTCGTATTCGCACCAGCGCGTGCGCGCGCCGCGCTGTCCAGCGCAGCGACGGCTGGCAAATACGTGAACCCCTCTTCGCGATCAAAAATTTTCCACCCTTGGCCGTCGAACCGATACAGCCCTGTCGCCGTACCGACCCATAGGCGGTCGACGTTGTCGAGCGCTAGCGCGGTGACCGTTTGACCGGGGAAGAGCAGATCGTAAGGGATTTTTAAAACGATGAGTTCTTCTTCTTCCTCTTTGCTTTTTACGTCGTTATACGCGCGCACCTGTGCCGCGAGGCTATCGATATTGCCCGATCCGCCCGTGTAACGACGGACGACCCCTTCGATCTTTTCGCCTTGGTCGAGCACATGCTCATGGTCGGTGCGCCAGCGGCGTCCATCGAAGTACGCGAGACCGTCGGCGGCGCCGACCCAAACAGCCGGGCGCACCAAAAAGCCGGTGCGCGGACGCGTGGCCACTGTTGTAAACGCACGCGGCGGTTTCCCTTCGCGCGCGCCGGGTAACATCAGCTCCCATTCATTCGACACCGGGCCAAAGGCCAAGCCGGCCGGGTTCCAATACGTGCCGAACACGTCATCGGAAATGGCAACGGCGGCTTCACCCATACCAAGTTGGCGCGCACCAACTGGCATCACCAATGTGATGACAGCGGCCCCTTGAGCCTGCACGGGGGTGGGCATCCACAACGCAGAAAGCGTGGCGGACAACAGGAGCGTAAAACGAAGCGCGGAGCGCGAGAGGGCTGTGACGGCGGACACGAAAAACTCCGGGGCGGCGTTGAAACGGAACAGCCCCGGCACGCACTGTATGAACAGACGGCGAGCGCGGGACGGTCGGGGCAAGATAGCGTTATTTATACAAACCTGCACGAATGCAAAGGCGCATCAGGGCCAGAAGTCCCTGACCGAAGGGTCAGAACCGGGAGAAGCCGATGAGGGCCACGCCCAACAGGGACAAAATGGCCACCCATCCGGGGTAAAGCACGCCGAAGCGACGTAGCCAAAATGCCAAACTGGATCCGATCAGCAGGCACATGAAGACCACCGTATAAATAGAGCCGGCGTGTGGGGCAATTTCGGGGTGCGTGGCATTGAGGCGCAAAAACAGCATTGCCGCATCGGCGGTCAGCAGAAAAATGACGGAGAGGAGCGGAAGAAAGGGGTGCATGGAGGCAAAATATGAAATATGAAATCAGAAATATGAAAGGAAAACAGGGCTACCCTAATAACCGCGACTTGATCGTACTGTGATCCGGCTTAAGGTTGATTTGTGTGTTTTAATTTCTGCGATAATTTCTGATTTCATATTTCTGATTTCATAGTTCGCCTATGACCTACATAGGCCCTCGTCATCTTAAACCGCGCGTGGAGCGCGCCGTACCAACGCGTGGGATACCGTCGTATCAGGGCTTCCAGCACGCGGTGGTAGCGCCGTGAGAGACGGTTTTCCCACCCCTGATCGAAGCGGGTGAGCAGCGGGATGAGGCGCAATGTCCCGTTGGGCAAGAGTACGCCAAAGAACACGGGACACGGCGCGCGATCGAGCAAGAAAAACGGTAAGGGGTTCAGCGAAACGGGCTCGCCGAAAAAGGTTCCGGGACGAGCGGAGTCGGGTGCATGTTGATCCCACAAAATGCCGAAGCAGCCGGGCCAAGAATTTTGGGGGTTGGTCAGGTGACGCAGGGCGGTGCGCGGCACGGCGGTGGTGACCACGTGGATCCCGTGCCGCGCGCGGAGCCGGGCGAGCCCGTTGTGGGCGAGTCGGCTCCGCAGGGGCCGGGCCGCCCCCAGGAGGCGAACCCCCAGGCGGCCCCACGCAGCGGCCTGAGCCTCCCAATTGCCGAAGTGGGCAGTCAGTAAGAGGCTCGGGCCGCTGCGCAGCGCGTCGAGGGAGCCCCCGGGCGCACAGGAGCGGGGGTGAAGCCGCGTGGCGGGGAGGCTCCCGGGCAAAATGAGTGACAAAAAATCGTAGGCGAGGTGAAAACCGAGCCGAATACGGTAAAAAATGGGGGTCTTGAGTTTTATAGTCTGGAAATTTTGCCGCAAAACCCGGTGACGCAGCCCGGTAGCGGCGAAAGCGATGGCTAAAATTGAGGAAAATACCAGTAAAACTGGTTGAATAAGGAGTCTCACCCTAAAAACCCTGCGGCCAAAACCCCCACCCCCCTGAAATTGCTGCGGTGCTTTTGCGTCCATACCCTTGAAAATAAAGGGTTTATGGATGTAAATTCGACGGCTCCTGTCCTTATTTGGGGTCCAATCATGAAGAGAACTTACAATCCCCGTAATCGCAAGCGTGTGAACAAGCACGGTTTCCGTGAGCGCATGGCTACTAAAGACGGTCGCAAGATCCTGTCCGCGCGCCGTGCCAAGGGTCGCCACCGTCTGACGGTCAGCGATTCCATGGCCCACAAGGACATTTAACCGTCCTTCCCGGGTTGAATGACGGCCCGACCCCGCGAAACGACTCGACCTCTAGTGGGTTAGGTCCTTCGCGGAAGTTTCCTCTCCGAGACCGAAGGCTTTATTCGCCGGATATGTACCGGCGGGTTAAAACGGAGGGGGTCGTGCTGCGAAAGTTCCCCCTATCCATGCGCACACTTCAAGCCGATGACATTCTTGAGAGCCGCATCGGCTTTGTGATTCGCAAGCGCACGGGCAATGCTCCGCTACGCAATGCCATCCGTCGCGTTTTACGCGAACTCTTCAATCAGCATTCCGATTCATTTAGCCGCCCCACCTGGGTGGTTTTTGATGTGGCCGAAAAGGCCTCGGAGAATACGCGCGCCGAGTTTCGCGCCAAGGCCACTGTGATGCTGTCGTCGTTGTGCCGGGGTGCCGCGTGATCGACCTCCTCACACGTGCCGCGACCGCGTTGCTCGTCTTTTTGATTCGCGCCTACCAAAGCATCCATGTTGCGTTCTTCCGCGGCTCATGCCGTTTCCACCCCACCTGCTCGCACTATGCGCTTGAAGCGATTCAGCTGCACGGGCCCGGGCGCGGGACTCTTTTAACGGCCTGGCGCGTGCTGCGTTGTCAGCCCTTTTGCCGTGGCGGGTTCGACCCCGTCCCGGAACCGAAACGAAAACACCCGGAAGCTTCCGGTGAACATTTTGATGCGTCTGACCTTTATGGACAGACAACGTTAAGTAGGACTTAGAAACGGATCAGCAGAAGATTCGTACGGAGTGAATGGAGCTGGACAGAGCGAGAGCCCGCGAGACAGCGAGGTTGAGGAACGATGCGGGTTGCATCGCGACGGAAACCGACACTGTATCGCGACGCACGCAGCCTGTCCCATGAAGGCCTGAATTATTTGGAAGGATAAACACGTGACTCGTAATCTGATTATCGGTTGGGCACTCTTGATGGCCCTGTTCTTGGGCTGGACCCAGTACAAGGGATCACAGGTTCGTAAGCAGCAAGCCGAGCAGGCGCAGCAACTGCGCGTCGACTCGCTCGCGATGGCGGCGTCAAACACCGCGACTGCGGCTCAAGGCGCGAAGCCGGGTGCCAGCGGCGCGACCTTGTCGGCCGCACCTGATCCGAAGCAGGCGACCTTGGGCGCAACCGGCGAAGCGGCGACCGCTGCGGCCAGCGCGCCAGGTGCCGAGCACCGCGTGATCACGGTCGAGACCGAACACTTCAACATCGTACTCGACTCGCGCGGTGCCCGTATTGCGGAGCTGCGCGTGCCCGAGATTGGCGGCAAAGTACCGTACAACCCCGTGTTGATTCGCCCTGAGAGCGAAGGCGCGCTGACGCTGTCGCTCAATGGCACCGATTTGGAGAACACGATTTGGAGCACGGAAACCACCGAAAGCTGGTTGAAGGCCGACTCGCAAACCGTAGTCGTAAAATTTTCGACCGTGTTGCCGGGCGGCATTCCGGTTTCTCGTACGTACACCTTCGAGCCCGGTGCCGCCTTTGTGCGCCACACCTTTACCGCGCCCGAAGGGTCCATCCGCAGCTACGCTGTGGAATGGAAAGGCGGCTTAGAGGAAACCGATCGCATCAGCGATGGCAAAGGCATCGGCCTGACCGCGAGTTTTTTCAGCGAAGTCGTGTTTGACAACGGCTCGAGCGTAACGCGCGCCAAGTTCGAAGGCGACAAGTCATTCAACGCCGAGAGCGGCGTGGTGCGCTGGGCCGGCTTGCGCCGCAAGTACGTTGCGGTGATTTTGGATTTTGGTCACGACGTATCGGACCGTTTGGATGCAACCGGCTCCAAAGATCCGGGAAAGCCTAAGGACGCGCCGCACCGCTATACGATGCGTATGGCCGGCAGCACGGACGACAAGGCGCTGTTGAACTTCGACCTGCGCGTCATGCCGCTCCAC
>JBIIWL010000069.1:0-8187 GCA_044338885.1 Fibrobacteria bacterium | reverse complement strand
ATCGCAGCGACAGCATCTCACCGTCAATGTTTACAGGGGTTAAATCGCTGTCAGATTCGGCCTATTCAGACGGCGGGTTACTGAAGCACCCTACTGGTGCGGCAAAAAAAAAAGAATTGAAAAAGGCGCTCCCTTGTGGGAAGCGCCTTCACACTATGTGGGGGCTTTAAACCTATTTGCTAAACGCCTTGGAATCTTCCAAGAAGCCCACCATGCCCGAGTCGCTCAGGGGGTGATCGGCGACCGTGCTCAACACGTTGGCCGGTACCGTGAGGATGTCAGCACCCGCAAGCAGGCATTCGGTGAGCTGCACCGGGTTACGAATACTGGCCGCTAAGATCTCGGTCGTGATTCCATAGTTCGCGTAGGCTTGCGCGATCTCGAAAATCAGACGCGGGCCTGCGTCACGGCGTTCACCACCCGAAGCAACGAACTCGCTGTTTGCAGCCTTCATTTCACCCTCGCCCATCCAATACAAGCTGTTGCCCGAAGGACGCTTGGGGTCGTCGTTCTTGGCCAAGTAATCGGGCAAGCGGCCCAGGAACGGAGAGATGTAGGTCGCACCCGCATTCGCGGCCCAGATGGCCTGCGTGGTGTTAAAAATCAGGGTGACGTTGGTCTTGATGCCTTTTTCCCACAAGGCACGCACAACCTTCAAACCGGTAAACGGATCGCCGCCGTCAACCACGGCGGCGTACCCGCCCATCGGAACCTTGATCACTGCATTTTTACCCAAGGCACCGAGTTCAACGGCCTGTTTCAACATTTTGGCTTCGGTCAATTCGGTGAGCTCGAGTGACACCGGCAAAGGGTAGAGCATGGCGCACAATTCTTTCATGATCACCTTGGCTTCTTTCCACGACTTGGCCCCGGCTTTTTTGAGAAGCGTCGGGTTCGTGGTGATACCATGGATCAAGCCAGCCTTTAGCAAAGGCGCGATGTCGGCTTTAACGGCCGAGTCACAAAAAATGCGGGGGCCTTTGGCCGCCGGGTGTTTGATGGGGTTCCCTTTTTTGTTGGGATTGATAACCGGCATTTTTTCGCGACGGGCGAGCATGGCGGCGCTGTTGGGTAGAGCTGGGAACATTGTGTCTCCGATTTGGGCCGAATCGAATGTGGCCCTTACTAGGGTTGTGGTTTATTGGTCTTTCAAATTTAACGGGTCTACCGCAAATTATCGCGATGAATTTGCAGAAAAGAACGATTTTTCCTCTGAACGTAGCCCCGGCATTCGATAACCTTACGACAACCACTTGTTCACAAACGGATCGTTCCGAACCATGACTGACGCGTAGCGAGCCCCCTGAGGGTCAAGGATTATACAGGTCTAAAAATCGTTGGTCTTGCAGGGCGTGCAAAAAAGCCACCAATTCTAAAACCTCCGTAAAATCCAAAAACAGCGGTTTCATTAGGGAATCACGCATCGGGTGAGGCGTGCCGCCGGAATTGTAATGCTCCACAATGTCCGTCAAATCTCTAAACCTCCCGTCGTGCATATAAGGTGTGGTGGACACGATATTCCGCAAAGTGGGCGTTTTGAACTTGCCTAAGTCACTATGAAGGCCCGTCACCCCCGCACGACCTGAATCTTGGGTGACGCGATCCAAACCCGTGTTGTGGAACAATCCGTCCGTGAACAGCGGCGGAATGTGACAACGTGAACAACCAGCTTTCCCAATAAATAATGCTTCGCCCCGCCGCGCCTGGGGCAGTAACGCCGTTGAATCTCCTGCCTTCCACGCATCATAGGGAGCCGTCGCGCTGATCAACGTACGCTGAAAGGTCGCGAGGGCCTTGGCAACATTGCCGAGTGTGGCTCCCTGGGGCCCGAAAATTTTGCGGAAAGCGACCGCGTAGGCGCTGTCGCCTCGGATCACAGCTTCAATTTCTGCGGGTGTCATGCCCATTTCGTGGGGGTTGAGAAGTGGCGCCACCGCCTGAAGTTCTAAAGTGGCGAAATCGCCCGAGAGCATGAATGAATTTCCAAAAGCCACGTTCACGACTGTTGGGGTATTGCGCCGTGTGGGCAATTGATAAACCCCTGTGCTGAAGGGCTCACTATGATTGTCTGCGAATGAGGCGCGCTCTGAATGACACCATGAGCAACTGATCACGCCATCACGACTCAACCGTGTATCAAAAAAAAGTGCCTTACCCAACTCCGCCTTTTCATGTGAGTAGGGATTGTCCGCAGGCCAAATAATGGCGGGCCATCCCGGTGGAAGAGTAATGGGAAACGCATCGGGTGAAGGAGAAGGCGGTTCAATAAAAGAGTCCCGCTCACAGGCGTAAAAAACCAGGCACCCGCTCGCCGCCACAATCAGCGAAAGTCCTCGCACCAGGCGTATACCGGCTTTCATGAACGCTCGCATGACATCAATCTACACAGTCGCCATTCGTTCAGGGGCCGTCATTCACGGCTGTGCAGAGTGAAGAATAAAGTCGTCAGTTAATGATTCTAGGAAAGCGACGAGATCAAAAATTTCATCTTCCTCAAGTCCCAATAATTTCAGACCCCCATCAACTCGACCCGAAGCCTTGATTCCAGTGTTGTAATGCATCACAACGTGCTCCAAACTCACCAGCCGTCCGTCGTGCATGTAAGGTCCCGTGTGAAGAATATTCCGCAAGGTTGGCGTTTTGAATTTCCCAAAGTCCAACTCATTCTTCGTAACCCGGGCCCGGCCCGAATCGGCAGGAAGGCTATCCAGACCGATGTCGTGAAACTTCCCATCCGTAAAGAGCGGCGGAATGTGGCAACGCACACAGCCGCCTTTTTCGCCCAAAAATAGGGCTGCGCCTCGCCGCGCAGATTCGCTTAAGGCCGTCGAATCGCCCGCCGCCCAGCGGTCATACGGCGCTCGATCGCTAACCAGGGTACGCTGATAGGTCGCGAGTGCTAGCGCCACGCGGCGAATAGTAATCGGACCACTCCCAAAGGCTCCTTGAAACAATCGCACATACATCGTGTCATTCGTAAGGCGCCTCTCCACTTCGGCCGCCGTCATGTCCATTTCGTGAGGATTTAGGAGCGGAAGCAGTGCTTGCTCTTCTAACGATAGGGCCGCGCCATCGAACATAAACGATGAGGCAAATCCCATGTTCACCGTGGTCGGGGCATTGCGAGACGTGAACGCGCCCCCCACACCGGTGCTGAAAGCCACGCGATGCTTGTCAGTAAACGCATGCCCCGGCGCATGACACCACGTGCAACTCACGGTTCCGTCACGACTCAGGTTCACTTCGAAAAAAAGTCGACGGCCCAGTATGGCCTTGGCGGGTGAAAAAGGGTTATCGGCGGGCCACTGTAGGGCAGGCCAACCGGGAGGTAATGTGGGAACCTCCGGGGTATAATCACCGTCAGAGAGAACAACCTCTGCCCTATCCTCGGGCGCATTCGAGCCACTCCAAGGCAAGCAGCCTGTCAAGGCGGAGAACGCCAGGAGGAGCGTGCCGGCACTCAACCGCGAGGAGGGACGATTCGATCGCATGGTTTCTGCAATCTACTTCGTGACGGCGCGCCACGCCTACCGCGTGCGTCAGGGCTTCGGCGAGGCCAAGAATGCCGAGTCGGTTAAGGCCTCCAAAAATGCCACGAGGTCGTCCACTTCACCGGCCGTCAGCCCCATAGGTCGGATGAGCGCCGAGGTATTGGCGTGGGGCTTGCCTCCGGCATTATAGTGGTTGACCACATCGCGCAACGTCGCGAAACGACCGTCATGCATATACGGTGCCGTCACACCCACATTGCGAAGCGTGGGGGTTTTGAAAGCGCCCTCGTCGACGGATCGGCCCGTCACCAAGGCGCGCCCGAGATCCGTCAACACAGAGTCAAGCCCAATGTTGTGGAAACTACGGTCGGTAAACAAGGGAGGCGCGTGGCAATGCCAACAGTCCCCTTTCTCGCCGAGAAACAATGTCGCGCCACGCCGTGCGGATTCCGACATCGCGGTCACCTCACCCGCCTTCCAGCGGTCGAATGGCGCACGGGCTGAGATCAAGGTGCGCTGGTAAGTCGCGAGCGCTTTCGTCACGCCAGATAACGTAATTGCCCCTTCACCGTAGGCCTGGCGAAACAGCCGCACATACATGGTGTCGGCAGCGAGACGAGTTTCGATCAACGTGCTCGTCATATCCATTTCATTTTCCGCAAACAGCGGGGCAAGCGCCTGCAGTTCGAGCGTGGGCACACCACCTTCAAAGAGGAATGAAGTGTTCAGTCCAACATTGGTCAAGGTGGGGGAATTACGGTGAGCGCGCTGGCCATCAACCCCAAGACTTAAAACCACACCACGGTCCGCAAAACCTTGATCCGGGTGATGGCACGAACCGCAGCTCGTGCTGCGATCGCGGCTGAGGATTGTGTCGAAGAACAGGCGGCGCCCCAGGATGGCCTTTGCCGGTGTGTAAGGGTTTTCAGATGGCCACACTTGCGAAGGCCACCCGGCGGGCAGTCGCAGAACCAAAGGAACATAATCGCCGTCTGAGACAACCGTTGTGGAAGGACCGGGTTCCTCTGGGAAAAGGCAACCGGATACAATCAAGACTCCGCACAACACGAAAGCCCCCCGGATACTCCGGAGGGCCGTGGGCCTGATTTTCTTGTGGTAAAAATTCATACGGAGTGAATCAACCTGCTTAAAGGCCCCGTAAGAATACTCCTTAATGGTGGCCTGATGATGCCGTCGCGCTGTTCAGCGTGAAAATACTCTGGGTGTTGGCGTACACTCGGTTGGCCAAGGGGCCCATGCCATGGGAGCCACGCTCGCCCGTGTTCACGGAAGGGCGCAGGCTCGACGCTGAATCCGCCCCGAAGAGTTGCTTATAGTCCGTGCTAATGGGCACGTGGGTCTCCACGTCGTGCGCACTCTTGGTCAGCGCGCCCTGTGCCGACACCTTGTGATGCCCCGCTACGGTGATCTGGGTGCTCGTATCTTCCACGCTGAAGAGATTGACCGGCAGCTTGCTATTGTCGGTGCCAATGTGATAAAAGAATGTCTTGGGAACGCCCGCCGAGTCGACCTTCCCTTCAATGCGATGGAAGATATAACCAGAGTTCCAGGACCAGAACATTTGAGATTCCATGCCCAGAGGGGCTGACTGCAGGGCCGCATCACGGTGGTTCTCTTCGAACGGTACGCCCACGCTAAAGCGTACGCCACGATACGTGCCGGGAATGGCCTTGACCGAAATGATCGCGTAACCCCGGGCTTGCGAGGCGCTATCGAGCATATCCACGAGGTGGGTGCCCATCAGGTAGTGAGACTTGCCGGTGCTATCGACCAGCGCGATCTCGGAGACGTAAAACTTGGCCATTTCAAAACGCACACTGTCGCCACCGGCGGTCCGGTACTTGCGGCCGGTTTTCAGCGTGTCGGTGCCGAACTTGCCGAGGAAGCACAGCTTGAGCGTCTGACCTTCCGCGTTCAGCAGAGCCGTGTCGGGCCCGCCGACATACACGGTCTTTTCTTGAATTTCGGTTTCGGTGAGGCAGCCGGCGAGCGCGAGCGTCGCGCCCAGTGCCGCGATAGACTTGGTGTACACGTTGAAGAACCGCATGGAGACTCCTGTTTCGGTGGGCTTGCCGTTCAATCCGCCAGGCGGGGTGTCCGGCAGTGTCATTGAACGGGTGCAAATTTGATTTTCCCGTCTCCGCTCTGCCATGCCGCAAATCGTGGCATCTTTGGCACCGTCCACCACAAAACCACGGGCCTCCTCGTTCCTACCTTTAGCCCCGATGCCGACTCTGCGCAAACTGTTCTTCCGGTCCACCCCATTGCCTGAGGGTGGTGAGGACCAATCACGCTGGGCACTCTCGCTCATCGTACGACTCCGGTTCTTGCATATTCTCTTCGAATTGGCACTGCTCTACCCGGCGCTTCATTACGGCTGGATGTTCGCCTCCGATGTATCGTGGTATTTGGGGGCACTGGCGGGCCTTTTGGTATTCAATCTGATCACGGGGTTGTGGCGGCGGCAGGGGTTGGGAATCTCTCCCGCCTTTTTGCTCCTCCAAATCGCCGTCGACTTGTCCGCCATGGCGTTGCTGTACGGGGTCTCCGGCGGCCTGACCAATCCCGTGCATAGCCTTGTTCATTTTCAAATCGGTCTAGCCGGCATCATACTGAGCCCCCTGCTTGCGCTCATTTCCTTGGGATTGGGTCTAGGCGTACTGACCTTACTGGGTTGGGGTACACAAAGCCTGACAGAAGCCTATGCGTGGGTTGGCCCATTGGGCCCCAACTTGGCTTACGAATGGGCGCTCGCCGGCGCGGTCAGCGGGCTTTCGATTTTTGCGGCAAGGCTAAACCGCCACTATCGCGATCGCTTAAGCGAGGCGCAGCAGCGCATCCGCCAACAAGACCGCTTACGTGCCGCAGGGGCGGTCGCTTCGGGGTTTTGCCACGAGCTGGCCAGCCCGCTCAATGCAGCCGGCCTTTTGACCGATCGACTACAACGCAAGATCGCGCCGGGGCAACCACCCTTCGACCTCTCTGAAGAATGGAGCGAGCTCAAAGACAGCCTGAACCGGTGCGATCGCATCGTGCGCGCCATGGCCGGTGCACCCTGGGACCCCGAAGAGCTCGGTTTGCAAACCGTAGACCCAGGCGTATTGCTGCACAAGATTGCGGCACAGTGGAACGGTGGAGCGGCCCTTCAACTGAGCGCCAATGTCAGACACGGATTACTCGTGGGGGCGCCGGCCGTCGGCTTGGCCCAGGTTTTTATGAATCTGCTCCGCAATGCGGAAGAGGCTTCCCACGATCACGGCGTGATCGAGGTGTCCTTCGTCACCCATTCGGAGGCTGGGCAGCCTGCACTTCACATCAGGGTCAGCGATCGCGGCATTGGTGTGTCGCCGGTTGTTCAGCGGGCCATCGGCACGCCGTTTAACTCCAGTAAGGGAGCTGGACGAGGTCTAGGCCTTTTTTCCGCCTTGCATCTCACCGAGTCATTGGGGGGCAGCCTCACATTAACCGCCCGCGCAGGCGGTGGAACAGATGCCATCTTGATACTGCCTTTGGTTGAAACCAAATCGAACCATTCATCCAATGAGAACCGCGCCGATCCCGCTGGAAAACTTGATCAAGACCACACCATATGAATATTCTGATTCTTGAAGACGATGCGGCGCTTCGGCGCGCCTTGGGGCGCGAACTAGTCGACCTCGGCCACAACGTCTCACAAGCGGCAACATGGGGTGACGTATCACCCACGATTTTAAAGGACCTTGATGCCGCCGTATTCGATTTGAGACTCGGAGGGCCAGGAGGCGAAACGGGTCTGGAGGCCCTCGCCGCGCTACGCCGCGTCAATCCGAGCTGCCGCGCCGTATTAATGACCGGGTATGGCAGTCACTCGTCCGCACTGGAGGCCGGGCGCCTCGGTGCGGCCCATTACTTGGCCAAACCCGTGTCCTTGCCATGGCTGCTTTGGGCGCTTGAACTGGGCCCGAAGCCAGCGGCATCCGAATCCGTCGGCGAGGGTGAAACGGGCGGCGCCTCGTTGGCTAAGAATGAGAGAGAGTATATCGAATACGTCATCGCACAATGCGGTGGCAACATCAGTCAGGCCGCACGATTGTTAGGGTTGCGCCGTCAAAGCTTGCAGCGAAAGTTGAAAAAGTTCGCCGGGCCCTAAGCACGCTTTGCGCAAACAGGCAGCTTCAAACCGCAGGTGGAGATGAAGCCGGCCTCATCAAATTTCAGAACCCACTAGGGCACTAATACGATCGCGTCATCGCCCTCGAGTTCGACATCGAACCGGGTGAGGGACGTGCCTTCACAGGGCCCGTCATCGCAGTACCCTGTCTCAAGTTCATAGGTGGCCCCGTGCGTTTTGCATACGATACGGTCAATCGCATCGTACCAAAACTCGCCATCTCCATAATCGAGAGGAATGGGAAGATGTTTGCATTTGTTTTCGTAGGCACGCAAAGAGTCGCCCACTCGAATGACAAAACCTTCAAGGTCACCATACTCTGAAGGCCATGAGAAGACCCGAGTCTGCCCGTGCGTCATAGACGAAACCCCGGGTACGCGCAGGGCCTTCATCGCTGTGCCTCGAACCATTTTAACCGAGGCACCTGATCGATCAGGCCCAGTTGCGCACAAAAGCCGAAGAACGCTTCCAAAGCCTTTTCATGAGCGGGGGTCAGTCGGTAATCCGCCGTCGAAAAAAAATCCA
>JBIIWL010000068.1:0-8223 GCA_044338885.1 Fibrobacteria bacterium | reverse complement strand
TCAACCTTTTGCGCAAGCCCGACCTCTTGCCGACTGCCGGCACCTACTGGAATATCAACTTCCCCGCGTGCGAGCCCCGTGATGTGGCCGGCGCCCGGTTTACCGCCATGAGCACGGTGATGTTCCGCGACCACTACGTCGAGGTCACCTCGCCCCACGGTATCCCCGGCCATGTGCTGCACGGCCATAAACCTG
This sequence comes from Fibrobacteria bacterium, assembly GCA_044338885.1. Taxonomy (GTDB): domain Bacteria; phylum Fibrobacterota; class Fibrobacteria; order UBA11236; family UBA11236; genus UBA11236. Next base: position 8,028 of record JBIIWL010000068.1, on the reverse strand, counting down.
CCGACCGCTTTGAACCCGGTACGGACGACGACATCCTCCGCCGCAATTTCATCGCCGTGACACCGCTGCGCGTGTCGCAAGGCGATGAGGCGGCCCTCGCACGGTTGCGGCTCCGCGAGTACGAGTTGAACACACACCCGGAGGTTGCCGTAATCGCGACCCCCAGCACCACCTTTTGAATCCGTTTAAAGTTCTGTTTCAGGCCCCTCTGTTGAAACGTCCAGGAGTACTCTCATGAGCATTGATGACAACGAAATCCAAAATCCGCTCGACCCGGCATTAAGCGGCACCAATAGCGGCCGCGTTGTGGATGCGTTCATCGAAGATGAGATGAAAATCTCGTACCTGCGCTACTCGATGTCCGTCATCGTGTCGCGCGCTTTGCCCGACGTGCGGGACGGCCTGAAGCCCGTGCACCGCCGCGTGCTGTACGGTATGGATACGCTGTCCTTGTACAACGACAAACCCTACAAGAAATCGGCGAACATCGTCGGTGAAGTGATGGGTAAATACCACCCGCACGGTGACTCCTCCATTTACGACACCCTCGTGCGATTGGCGCAAGACTTCTCGATGCGTTACCCGCTGGTCGACGGCCAGGGTAACTTCGGCTCGATCGACGGTGACCGCGCGGCGGCCATGCGTTACACCGAAGCCCGCATGGATAAAATCGCTGAGCTGGTGTTGCAGGATTTGGATAAGGACACCGTCGACTTTACGGCCAACTACGACGAGTCGCTCAAAGAGCCCACGGTGTTGCCGTCCGCGTTCCCCAACCTGCTCGTCAATGGCAGCACGGGTATCGCCGTGGGTATGGCCACCAATATGGCCCCGCACAATTTGCGCGAGATCGTGAACGCCTGTATTGCGATGATCCACAACCCCGAAGTGACGGCCGAAGAACTGCTGACTTTTGTGAGCGGGCCCGACTTCCCCACCGGTGGTATCATTCAGGGCCGTAGCGGCATCCGCGATGCCTACCTGACCGGCCGCGGCCGTATTGTGGTGCGCGCCCGTTGCGAAATCGAAACCATGCCGAACGGTCGCAACCGCATCGTGGTCACCGAGATCCCCTACCAGGTTAACAAGACCACCTTGCTCGAAAAAATGGCCGCCTTGGTGCGCGATAAAGAAGTCGAAGGCATCTCCGACTTGCGCGATGAGAGCGATCGCCATGGCATGAGCATCATCATCGAGCTCAAAAAAGACGCGTTCGCCGAAGTCGTGCTCAACACGCTCTACAAGCACACGCAGCTGCAAGACACGTTCGGCATCAACAACCTCGCCCTCGTTGAGGGCCGCCCGCGCACGCTCGGTTTGCGCGATCTGGTGTTCTACTTCCTGAAGCATCGTCACGAAGTGGTGGAGCGTCGTACGCGCTTCGACTTGCGCAAAGCGCAAGATCGCGCCCACATCCTCGAAGGCCTGCGCATTGCGCTCGATCACATCGACGCCATCGTCGCGCTGATCCGCGCCAGCGCAGATACCGCCGCGGCGCGCGCGGGCTTGATGGAACAATTCAGCTTGTCGGAAAAACAGGCCGACGCCATTCTTGAAATGCGCCTCCAGCGCCTGACCGGCCTAGAGCGCGACAAGATCGAGCATGAATATCTCGAATTACTGAAAACCATCGCCGACCTCAACGACATCCTCGCCAACCGCGACCGTCGCATGGCCATCATCGAAGGCGAACTCACCGAGATCGTCGCCAAGCACGGCGACGAACGGCGCACCGCCATCGTCGACAGCGCGGATGATATCGATACGCTCGACCTCATTGCCAACGAACCCATGGTGATCACCGTCTCGCATGGCGGCTACATCAAGCGCATCGGCACCGATGCGTACAAGCTGCAAGGGCGTGGGGGGCGGGGTATTTCGGCCGCCGGGCTTAAAGACGAAGACTTCGTCGAACACTTGTTCGTGGGGTGGACGCACGGTTACATCCTCGTATTCACCAACCTCGGCCGTTGCCATTGGTTGCGTGTCCACCTGATCCCCGAAGCCGCACGCACGGCCAAGGGTAAAGCGGTCATCAACCTGATCCAACTGCAACCGGATGAAAAGGTGAGCGCGTTCGTGCCCATTCGCGGGTTCGACGATGCGCGCTCATTGATGCTGGCCACCGAACGCGGTGTGATCAACAAGATGGCGCTGAAGTCGTTCTCCAACCCCCGTTCGGCTGGCATTAAGGCCATCAAGTTGGAAGAAAACGATCGCCTCATCCGCGTGGAGCTTGCCTCCGAAGCGGACGACGTGATGATCGGCACCAGCCAAGGTCAAGCGATTCGGTTCCCGGTCAAAAAACTGCGGACCACAGGCCGCTTCACCGGTGGTGTTCGGGGCATCAGCCTCGGGGCCGACGATGCGGTGATCGGTATGGTGGTGGTGGATTCGGCACTTGAAGCCGATCTGCCCGAAGATGCCGACGAAAGCGCCGAAGTGGTCGAGACCACCGAACTCGCCTCCGATGGCGTCGGGTTCACCGTGCTCACCATCACCGAAAACGGTTTGGGGAAGCGGACGCCACCGAGCGCGTACCGTAAGACCGGCCGTGGCGGTAAGGGCGTACGCAACTTCCGAATCAATGAAAAAACCGGTACGGCGGTGTGCTTGGCCAACGTGCGCGACGACCAGGAAATCTTGGTTATCACGCGCTCGGGTATCATCATCCGCACCGAAGCTTCGGGCATTCGTTTGACGGGCCGCAACTCTCAGGGTGTGCGCGTCATTCGCTTGGACGACGGTGATTCGGTCATGGGCGTGACCATCGTCGAAAACGACGATGTCGACCCCGCGACGCTTGAATCGGCTGAGGAAGCGCGTGCCTTGCACGCCGCCGAAGTCGGTGCCGCCGTCGTCAGCGACGAAGGGGCTGAGGATCTTGCTGAAGGGGATGTTGACGCCGAAGGCGACGTGCCTGCGGATGACACGGAACCGCGCGCCTGATTACTCAGCCGCGGAACCACTCACCCCGCAAGCATAGCGGACGGCGGTTATGGGCGCGACTCGGATGGGTCGCCGCCCTCCTCTACATGGGCGGCATCTTCATTTTATCGAGCGTGCCTGGCGAAGACCTCCCTCTTCCCCAATTCCCATTCAGTGATAAGCTCGCGCATTTAGTGACTTACGGTTTGTTAGGCGCACTCATCGCGTTCCGCTCTGGGCTGACCGATGCGCTGCGCGGGCGTGCACATCTACCGGGCGCACGGTGGACCAAAGGCGGCTGGATCGGCCCAACCGTCGGCATCCTCTACGCAGCCCTCGATGAAATCCACCAGTCTTTCGTCCCCAATCGGACCTTGAGTTTCGGCGATTTCACCGCTGATATCATTGGAATCCTCTTGGGGTTTTGGCTGGCCCGTCGCTGGGATGCGGCGCGCGCCGCGCGCGCTCGTGCTTAAAATGACGAGTTTGCGGTTTCACATTTCTGGAATTCACAGTATGAATTTAGGGATCGAAAACGCATAAATTCCGCAAACTTTCGATGGTTGCGCGGCGTATATTCTAGAGACATTTCCCCCGGCCTACTCTAGTGGTATTACCGATGTTCAGACGGTAATCTTTGCGTGTGCGCCATACTGACGAGGATATTCGTGCCCCAATACGCTCTCGGCCTCGACTACGGCACTAACTCATGCCGGGGCTTGATCATCGACCTCGCCAACGGCCGTGAAGTGTCGCAACACACCTTTAATTACCCCAGTGGTTCGCTTGGTGTTTTAATTGATGACCGCGACCCCCATGTGGCGCGACAACATGCGCGCGATTACCTCCTCGGCCTTGAGACTGTCATCGTCGGGGCCGTGGCTGCCGCACAACACCGTGAAGCGGGCTTCGACCCGGCGTCCATCATCGGCATCGGCATTGATACCACCGGCAGCACCGTGATTCCCGTCGACCGCATGGGCACGCCGCTCGGGTTGTTGCCGGCGTTTGCCGATGACCTCGCCGCGCACACGTGGCTGTGGAAAGACCATACCTCCTATGCCGAGGCCGCGGCGATCACCGAAGCCGCGCGGGCCGACCGGCCCCACTACCTCGCCAAATGCGGCGGCACGTATTCATCGGAATGGTTCTGGGCTAAGATTTGGCATTGCAAAAACGTGGCGCCCCATGTTTTTGAGGCCGCCTATTCGTGGGTGGAATTGTGCGACTGGTTGCCCGCTGTGTTAACCGGTGAGACCCGCCCCGAACACCTGTTACGCAGCGTGTGTGCCGCGGGCCATAAGGCCATGTTCAACGCCGCCTGGGGCGGATTGCCCGACAAAGAGTTTCTCGCAAAGCTCGACCCCGCGCTCGCGCTGCTGCGCGATCGACTCTACGACACCGCCTGGCCGTCGGAGGTACGGGCGGGCGGGCTTTGCGCCGAATGGGCCGCTAAAACCGGTTTGCGCGCGGGCACGGCCGTGGCCGTCGGCGCGTTCGACGCGCACATGGGCGCGGTGGGGGCCGGCGTTGCCGAAGGCAGCCTCGTTAAAATTTTAGGCACGAGCACGTGCGACATCATGGTGTCCCCTTCCGATCGTCCTTTAGAAGACATCCCCGGCGTGTGCGGCATCGTCAACGGCTCGGTGGTCGGCGGGCATTACGGCATCGAGGCGGGTCAAAGTGCCGTGGGCGACATCTTCCTTTGGTTCGTGCATAACCTCGTACCCGATACGTACGGATCAACCATCGACGCCAAATACGCACGTCTCGAAGCGGAGGCCGCCGCGCTTGCCCCGGGCGAGAGCGGCTTGCTCGCGCTGGATTGGAACAACGGCAACCGAACCATCCTCGTCGATCAACGACTGACTGGTTTACTGCTCGGTCAAACCTTGCATACCAAGGCCCACGAAATTTACCGCGCCCTCATTGAGGCCACGGCGTTTGGCGCGCTGCGTATCATTGAACGGATTGAACAGTATGGCGTTCCCGTACACGACGTGATCAACTGCGGCGGGTTGGCCGACAAAAACGAATTGCTTATGCAAGTGTACGCCGACATCACCGGCAGACCGATGAAGGTCGCCCGCAGTGCGCAAACCTGCGCCCTTGGGGCCGCTTTATTTGGTTCGGTCGCGGCGGGCGCCGCCGCGGGCGGTTACGATTCAGTCCACGCCGCTCAGCAGGCCGCCTGCGGCTTGCGAGAGGTCGTGTACACGCCACGGGCAGAGGCCCATGCGGTTTACCGCACACTCTACGCCCTCTATGTTCAATTGCACGATGGCTTTGGCAGCACAAATCCCATCCACGGCGGGTCGCTCTACAACGTGATGAAAGACCTGCTTATCCTGCAAGAGCAAGCCCGAAAGTCCTAACACCCACCGGACCACATCGTCAGGCCAAAGACTCTCCCACCCCCAAAAAAACATACCCTTTCGCGATGCCGACGAAGGAACCATCATGCTGGAAACATTAAAACGCGAAGTTCTCGAAGCCAACCAAGATATTGAACGCCTCGCCTTAGCCGGGCTGACCTGGGGCAATGTCAGCGGCATCGACCGTGCGAGTGGCCTCGTGGTGATAAAGCCGAGCGGGGTGGCGTATGCGAAACTAAAGCCTGAAGATATGGTTGTGGTCGACCTGGACAACAATAAAGTCGAAGGGGCACTGCGGCCCTCTGTCGATACCATCACCCATGTGATGCTCTACAAGGCGTTTCCGAAGGCGGGCGGCATCGTGCATACGCATAGCACGGCGGCGGTGGCGTTTGCGCAGGCCCTGCGTGAAATCCCCTGCTTCGGCACCACCCATGCGGACCATTTTTTAGGGACCGTCCCCTTAACGCGCAACCTCACCCCCGCTGAAATCGCGGAGGACTATGAAGGCAATACGGGTAAGGTCATCATCGAACGGTTTAAGGATGTAAACCCCGTCGACATGCCCGCGGTGCTGGTCGCGCACCACGCGCCGTTCGTGTGGGGCAAGTCGGCTGCGGAGGCACTTAAAAACGCCGTCGCGCTTGAGTTTGTCGCCGATATGGCGCAGCGCACGTTGGCGCTGAATCCAACCTTAGGCTCAATTCCGGCGCATATTCTGAATGAGCATTACAACCGCAAACACGGACCAAATGCGAGTTATGGGCAGGGGGATGGGAATAGAAACTAGTCGGAAGTCGGAAGTCGGAAGTCGGCAGGAACGCAATCTGATGGTGGTCCTTAAGAACTAGTCCGATGTCGGATATCGGCAGGAACACAACACAACCGCCTGTTCGATTCTCAATTCACTCGTCCGACTTCCGACTAGTTCCTTTGTTAGTCCTTGTAATTCTCCGGAAACAGAATCCGCTCGACCGATTCGATGAGGATGTGCAGCACGATCATGTGCACCTCTTGAATACGCTCGGTGTCGCTCGACTTGACGAGGATTTCGGCGTCGCAGGTGCCATGGAGCTTGCCCCCATCTTTGCCCGTAAACAACAGCACCTTCATACCGGCGGCGTGCGCGGCGTCGACGGCCCGCATAATATTGGCCGAATTACCGCTGGTCGAAATCGCGAGTAAGAGGTCGCCGGGTTTGCCATAGGCCTCAACCCCGCGCGAGAAAATCTGTTCGAACCCGTAGTCATTGGCGATGCAGGTCAGGTTGGCCCCATCCAGCAAGGGAATCACGGGGAGGGCTTTGCGATCGCCTTTAAAGCGCCCGGTAAATTCTTCCGCAAAATGGAGGGCATCGCACGCCGAGCCGCCGTTCCCGCATGAGAGCACCTTGTTACCCGCCTGAAAGCAGGAAGACACCATTTCGGCCATGGTCTCGATGATGACCGCATTGGCGGGGTCGGCCACAAAGGCCTCCAGCACATCACGGGAAGAAACGAGGGAACGGGTAATCGCGGCGGAAAGGGTGTTGGGCATGAGGATGAAGGTACAAATAGGCGGTTTGGGATTGGGAGGATTGACTGGGCCGGTCTTGAATGCTCAATGCTCAATGATCAATACTGGCAAGCGCATTGTCCATTGAGCATTGAGCATTGAGCATTGCTCATTTCCCGAAGGTCACAACCTCGGCACCCCGTCCTCTTCCTCTTCCGTCACCGGTACGTCCTCCACTAAGGCCTCGTGGAGGCTGGCCCAAAAGCGGCGGAAACTGCACCCGAAGAGCGAGCCTAACCCCGCCGTGAGGCCACCGACCAACCCGGTGGCCACAAGCAACCCCGCGCTACCGGGCACATGAAAGACCGGCGCGAGGCGCCCCGAGAGTAAACCGCCGTTGCGCACATCAAACCATAAGGCCACAGCAACCCAGGCCGCGCCCCCGCCGATGAGGGCCGCAAAAAAACCGCGCACCGGTTTGGTGGGTTTCCAAAAACCGGTGAGCAAGGCCGGCACCGCCGGCCACCACCAGGCGAATAGCGGGCCGCCCAAGAGGGTGGCAAAAAATAAAAGCGGTAGGCGAATCATACTTGAAACCTCATGTCGACGCGGGCTAGCGCTTTGCCTTAAGCGCGAGGATGTACGAGGTTGAATCAGGCACTTCAAGCGGCCACTTTAAAAACAAAAGCTTATATCCACGCCCTTCGGCCCAGTCCTTCACGAAGGCATCGTAACGCGGCGACCCCGGGTTACCGCTTTGACCGCCGGGGTAAATACCCCACGCTTCGGGCCGTTTACCAGTTTGAACCACCATGCGCCACGATGGACCATGGCTCGACTTTTGGGCGTTCACACAATCGGCACAGCCGCTCACTTCAAGCCCTGAAACCCCCAGCGGGCCCAAGCGCAGTAAATGCGGGATGCTCACGGGGCGCGCACGCCCCCATGTCAGCGGCTCTTTGCTACGGCGCGCATGGGTTTTCGCTAGGGCAGACACGTCGCTCAGCGCATCGACGAACGCATTGCGCGCCATGTCGCCCGCGGATTCACGTTGCGGGGTGGTCACGTTATCAAAGGCTGCCGAGAGCGAATCAGACCCCAGCAGGGCGAGCGTGATGGACTGAGCAGGCATCGGAAACTTGAGCGTATCACCCCGCAACTCATCCATCCACACGCGGAGTCTGAAGGCCTTCCACCACGCTTCAAACAATACGGGGGCCGTGGCCGTCGT
>JBIIWL010000067.1:0-8229 GCA_044338885.1 Fibrobacteria bacterium | reverse complement strand
TCGAGTGCACGGCATACCCGGAGGTCCCCCATCTCCCCCCCTGATCAATCGACGTCCCGTTCTCGATAAACAAATTCGTGTCGATCGAGTTGCCCATGTGGGCGTACCCGGTGACGTTCGGGTGCAGGCCATCGTTGTTGTAGGTCGTGAGGATGCGCGTGGTGTCAGCCGGGTTGCGGATGATGTTGTCGAAGTCGATCACGCCGTCATACTTGGTGGTAGTGCGCACCCACGTGTTAATGCGTTGGCGGCAGGCCTCGCTGTTGACGCTGTAGTACGAGTTGCCATTGAACGGCGTGATGGTGGCGCCGTAGACCTTGATACCGCGCGCGCGCGCCGAATCGGCGATGGTTGTAAAGGACGCAATCGCATTGTTCGAGGTGGTCATGGAACATCCCGTGTTGCCGATGTCGTTCACCCCGATGAACAGGATGACCCATTTGACTCCGGAATGATCGAACAGATCCCGCTTGTAGCGCAGCATGCCCGCCGTGCTCACGCCGCCGCTGATCAGGTTGCCCGCGCCGATGCCGCCGTTGAGCACGCCCACAGTGCTGGTGCGCGCATGTGCGAGTAAACGTGTGGTGAGCACATCACTCCAGCGGGTGAACCCGCCATTGGTCACACCGAACCCGTCGGTGATGGAATTACCCAAGATCGCCACCGCACCCGCCGATTGCGGGGCGCGCACTTCCATGCTGCTGATCACCCAACTGCCCTGGCCTTGCGACGTGGTCACAGCCCCCGGCGTGGTACGCGCCGTAACCTGATTGCCCGCGACCACGCGGGGTTTGGTGCGCGAACCGCGATGCACCGTGACGCCGGGGTAGGTGCCCGCTGCAGGCACATCTGCGCCAAAATGAATCGTGATCTGAACGCGCGCACCCGGTGTCAGGTTAAACGCGATCGGGTCGGACCATACGTAGGCATTGGCGGCCATGGTGACCGAATCGAGACCACTGAATTTAAAGAACCGCGTGGTGGTCGTATCGATGATGCCCGCGGTATCAAGGGTTCCGGTGCCCGCCGACACGGCGATGGTGACCGCGTTGATTTTAACCGGCACGTTGGTGTATTCGTTGGTAAAGCGCATACGGAGCGTATCGCCGCCGATCGACGCGCGCAGCACTTGGCGCACCGAGTTGTTCGCGAGCCCTATAGACGGCGGATTGAAGCCGCTTTGCGAACTCACGAGCGGTTCGGGCGCAGTGGCCCACGTGGCGACCCACTTGGTTTGCGCGGCCGCCGGCAAAGCCAGCATGCCCAGCAGCGCGGCCGCCACGGCGGCGCGTGAGGAAAATGACCGAAGGACGAGCAGGGGGTTGTGAGACAAGCGGGGCATGGACCTCTCCAAGAAGACTGTGCAAACAAGACTTCTTGAGTATACCGCCAAACAGCTCTCTACACGCCTGTTTTCGCTTTCAATTCTTCATTTCGACCCTTTTTGTTGGTTTAACGTCGCCTTGAAAAGCCGCCCACACTAAAAAACCCCCGCGCAGAGCGCTAGGGGTTTCCGCAATCTCGCCCTGGGCAGGCGCGATCGCTCGGGAGGAACCTGAACCGTTTTAAGGCTTAGCGAATTTCGACGGTCTTCGGCTTCGCCTCGTCGGCCTTGGGAATGCGCAGCGTGAGCGCGCCGTCCTTAAAGGTCGCCTCGATCGCGTCGGCCTTCACGTTGCGGGGCAACTCAAAGGTGCGCGAGAACGAGCCGTGACGCGATTCGACATAACGGTACTTGCCCTCTTCGCCGCGCTGTACGGCTTCTTTTTTGCCGCTGAGCACGAGACGGTTTTCTTTCACTTCCACGTTGATGTCTTCGCGAGCCACGCCGGCGAGCTCGGCACGCAACACGTAGGCTTCTTTCTCTTCCACCACATCAACGGCGGGCGTAAAGGTGGGCACGGTATTGGTGACGCCGCGATCGAAGTCGCTGAAGAATTGTTCGATCCAGTTGGCAGCATGAGCGGCGCGAGCGGGGTGGTTAACAGTGTAAGTCATGATAAACTCCTTGGTGTAAAAGTCTGTGGTTGAAGGCCGGACAACCGGCGGTGACCGACTCTAATGCAACCCGTGTGCCAATCGAATTTTTGAGGTTTTTGAAAGGATTCGGTGCGGTAAGAGGTCAAACCGTTTTCAACTTTAAACCGGGGGTGAAACACCCCGTTTAACCCTGCGACTATCGACCCTCGGACTGTGGGCCACCCTCTCCCGAGCCTACCCCGGCAAAGGCCGGGGAGAGGGGCTGGGGGTCAGGTTACACCCCCAATCCATCTCAAACCTTTCGGGTTCGATACTTTTTTTGGTTGTCGGCGAATACTGGGTTTTTATCAAGGCGAATTTTCATGCCCTCAACGCAAGAAAGCACGTTTTAACCCCACAAATACAAGGGTTTCGCGTGTTTTCATGGCGGAAAACCGACGGGGGCGGTAGATTAGGGACAGATTTTCGAACACGTGTTGGCCCGGTTTCTCTCATCGTAAATCGATTGAGGCCGAGGTCAACATGAATTCATTTAACCGCGTGAATTGGAGTTTTTCGTGATCAAAACCTCTTTTAAAAGTGCCGCCGTTCTTCTGCTCGCCGCGGCAGGCGGTGCCTTCGCGCAGACCTTCCCCACCACGACCAATCCCCGCGTCGTGCTGTCCACGGTGCCAAACACCTCGTACCCCGTCATGGGCGTCGGGTTTCTCTCCGACGGCCGCATGGTCGTGCTGGGTGCGGCGATCAACACAAGCCCCGGCAACGGGGCGATGGGCCAGGGTTACATCACGCCCGCAGACAGCAACCAAGCGGTGTACTTGGTCAGCGGCTTGAGCGCCAAGGGCGCCCTCTCCGCGGTGACGGTCACCAAGATCCTCGATTCGCTCACGGGCGCGCCTCCGGGTGTGCTGGTGGTCAACGACACGATCTACGTGCAAGACCGCCATGCGTTCTACCGCATCAAGAGCCACAGCCCCGCCGTCGGCGCGACGTCCAAAAACGTGAACGCCACGCGCTTGGTCAACGTCCCCACCCTCGACGACTCGACCTTTAGCTGGAACCGCGGCGAAAGCGGACACCAATATGTGTTCACGCCTCAATACCACAACGGACGCTTCTACGGCGCGTACGGCGGCTCGATCATTCCCGGTGGCTGGTCTGGCGCGGCCCCCACGAGCACCTATTCGGGAGCCATGCTCTCGTGGGGTAAGAGCGTGGTGCCCACAGGCACGCCCAATGCCGGTCTCTCGAAAGAAGCCGGCGGGCTTCGTTCACCCAACGGCTTGGCCACCAACGGCCAATACATGATTTACACCGACAACCAAGGCAGCTTCAACCCCGCCAACCCGATTCACTTCTTCCGCCCCGGCCAACCGCTGGTCACCTACGGCACGCGCCAATCCACCAGTGCCAACGCTGCCGGTGCGGCCACCAACCAGATCAACGGCAACACCAAGCGCAACTGGGCCGAAGATCTGCCCTACCAACCCCCACTCATCTGGGTGCCCTACACCAACGGCCCTTCGCGCTCGCTCACGCAACCCCTCTACCTCGACCACGGCCCTTACAAAGGACATTGGATCATGGGTGATGCGACCATCTCGGGTATGGGCCGCTTGTTTGTCGACGACGTCGATAACTCGGGTAAGTACCAAGGTTCGTTCACGTTCTTTACCAGCGGCATCAACACCAGCGGCGGCACATCGTCGGGCAAGGCCATCAACCGCTTGGCCGCCTCACCCGACTCGGCAGTGTATGTGGGTACGGTCTTGAACATCGGCAACTGGCCGGCCGGCACGGCAGGCCCGATGTCGCGCCTTTCATTCCGCGATACATCGGTGTTCGAAATCATCTCCGTCCGCTCACGCAAGAGCGCCGATGGCACGCAAAACGGCGTGGAAGTGTTCTTCTCCGAACCTGTGAACCCCACCACCATCACCACCTCCGCTTTCTCGCTCCAGCAGCTCAACTACGTGCTGGGGGCCAACTACGGTTGCAATGCCACGGTGTGCACGACACGCAATCCGACGGTGTCGTCCGTGACGCTCTCCACGGATAACCGCAAGGTGTTCGTCGCCATCGCCACACCCGATACCAGCATCGGCGCCGCGCACATCGGCGTCTTGGGTACGGGCAATAACCCGACCGGCATTTGGGGTGGCCCCGGCAAACAAGATCGTACCTTGCGCCTGACCTTGAATAGCGTCACGTCCGCCACCGGCTCGGCCTTGCTCCACAACTGGGCCTGGATGGGCTGGCACTTCCAAGCCACGACGCGCTTCGACCCGGCGAACACCGAAACCAGACCGGTCCCCGTGTTATCACGTCCGGTTGATCGCTTAGCGGCGGCCGTCAACATCCGCGCCTTCGGCGGCGTGCTCGATGTGCAGTTGGCATCACCAGGCCAGGCCACGGTGTCGCTCTATACGCTCAATGGCTCACTCATCGCGCAGCAGTCGGGGTCCACCGGCCTGTTCCTGATTGAGACCAACGCACTCGGTAAGGGCTTGCATGTGCTGCGCATTCAGCAAGGCAAAACAGTGGTCTCGCGTCGCGTGACGCTCTAACCCTCGTCCATCGCCTACGCAACTTTGGCCCCGGTCTCATCAAGAGACCGGGGTTTTTTATTGGCCGAAAACAATCATCGTGGAATTCCTAATTTCACTCCCATGCCCGCCGCCTCTTTGAGTCTCGATTCCGCCACGCTCGAACGTTTGTTTACGCTGTGGAATATCCCGCTTCCTTCCAAAGGCCTCGTGCTTTTCGCCCTGCGGGGTGCTGTGCCCGCGCACGCCTCGAAGGCCACCGCAGGCTGGGCCAAATCGGCGGCCCTCACACTCGGCGCCCCCGATTACCGCCACATGCGTTGCACCATCGGCATCTGGGATCGCAGTGGAGGCCGCGTGTTCGTCGCGCAAGGCTCCACGGTCCCACACCGCGACAACGTGCTCAAAGCCGCCGCGCGTAAGGGCGTGATGAAAGGGCGCGGCACCAACCAACTTGAACCGGGCTACTATACCGACCTCACCAAGGGTGAACACCTGCAGGGCAAGCCACAGGGTCACGCGGCACTGCGTCAAACTGGCTTCCGCTTTTACCGACGCGCCCACCTGGGGGGCAACACCGCTGGCCAAAAATTACCGCTGTACACAGTGCGCGACCCACTTTACTTCGGCAACCCGTACGACAACCTTCATTGTGCTTGGAACCGCGACGTCACCCGCGAAGGGTTCCGCAGCGCCGGATGTGTGGTCGTTTCGGGGTGGCCGCACAGCCCCAGGCTCCCCGACGCCCAGCCGAACGCCGGCGCGTGGAAGCTGTTTCACGATTTGATTTACGCCGCCCCGCAGAAAACGTTCCCCCTGTTGCTGCTCCCGGCCGACGAAGCCATCGACTCACTCACGCGCCAAAAACACGGCACGCATCTGGTCTACGGCTCTCAAGGTGACGCCGTTAAAACGCTCCAACACAAACTCAAAGCCAAGGGTTTGTTTGGGGGTAAGGTGACGGGTCGGCTGGGCGTGAGCACGTATAGGGCGTGGAAGAGTTGAAGGCATTCAGCGGTCAGCGATCAGCAGTCAGCAGTCAGCGGTCAGCCGTCAGCCGTCAGCGGTCAGCGATCAGCGGTCAGCTGTCAGCGGTCAGCGGTCAGCGGTCAGCGGTCAGCGGTCAGCGGTCAGCGGTCAGCGATCAGCTGTCAGCGATCAGCGATCAGCGGTCAGCGGTCAGCGGTCAGCGGTCAGCGGTCAGCGATCAGCTGTCAGCGATCAGCGATCAGCGGTCAGCCATGAGCCGTCAGCGATCAGCAATCAGCCTGTTCAAGCATTTTTCAGCGTTTGCTGACCGCTGACTGCTGACCGCTGACAGCTTACAGCTTTCCCCATCTGCTATCTTTCCCCGTAATGTCTAACCTGTCTACGCCGACTTCCCCTGCACCGACCCGTAAACCGATCTGGCTGAAGGCCCAAATTCCGTCAGGAACCGAATATGCGGCCCTGCGGAACAACGTGCGCGACCATAAGCTGCATACGGTGTGCGAGAGCGCCAGTTGCCCCAATTTGGGCGAATGTTGGTCGGCGGGTACGGCCACAGTGATGATTTTGGGCAACACCTGCACACGCGGCTGCAAATTCTGCGATGTGCCCAAGGGTAAACCCGACGGGCTCGATGGCGAAGAACCCGAACGCGTGGCCGAGTCGGTCCGCCTCATGAACCTCAAGTATGTGGTGATCACCTCGGTGGCGCGCGATGACCTGCCCGACCAAGGCGCCGAGGTCTGGCACGAGACCATTTTACGCACGCGCCTTGAGAACCCCGGCACACGCGTTGAAGTGCTCATCCCCGACATGCAGGGTCGTCTTGATTTAGTGGACCAGATTCTCGATGCCGCGCCCGATGTGCTCAATCACAATTTTGAAACCGTACAGCGTTTGCAAAAACACGTGCGCGGGCGCGGCAACATCGCCGACACCTCGGCGGTGCTCGCGCGCGCCAAGGCGCGCGGCTTTATCACCAAAACGAGTCTGATGGTGGGTGTTGGTGAAACGCGCGAAGAGTTAGAAGACATCATCCGCTTGATCGCGGGGCTCAAGGTGGACATCCTCACCATCGGCCAATACCTCTCGCCCGGCGGCCCGGCACACTTGCCGGTGTCGCGCTTTGTACCGCCCGAAGAGTTCAATGAGCTGCGTGACTACGCACTCGCGCAAGGCATTCGCGTCTGCCAATCAGGGCCGCTCGTGCGCTCGTCGTACAAGGCTGACGAAGCCGCCGCGGTATTGTTCTGAGAAGAGCGGTCAGCGATCAGCAGTCAGCGGTCAGCGGTCAGCGGTCAGCCAGAAAACACGAGTAAAAAAGACAACTGACTGCCTGGCTTAGTAGAGGTTCACGCGCTCAACGACGCGTGTTTGTTCCGGGCCGGTGATGCGGACGAAGTAGATGCCAGGCCGCAACGCGGGTGATTCAACGACAGCCCCCGGGCTTACGAAGCACGGCACACAAACCAGCCGCACCCTTGGGTGTTTAGCTGAGAACAGACGGCTGACGGCTGCTCGCTTTTAAATCCGCTTCCGCCTCATCCCAGCACTGTTCCACATAGGCCTTGATCGCATTCCACGACGCTTTCTCATCAGGCAAATCCTTCGTATCCATGGGAGTGAAGAACCGCAAGTCGACCGGCAGTGGCGTCGGCGCCGCGGGGTCGAACGCTTCGTAGGCCGCGCGAGAGTTGTTGATGTGCACGGGAATAATTCGCGCGCCGGCCATCAGCGCCATGCGCATACCGCCCATCTTCAGCGGCAAGCGTTTCCCGGTTTTGCTGCGCGTGCCTTCGGGGAACACCACCAGCGGTCGATCACCCAGCGTGCGCGCCGCATCTTCCAAAGCTCTACGCGCGCCGTGACGATCAGACCGGTCGATAAACACGCACCCCACCGCGCGCATCCAAAAAGCCAACAGAGGAATACGCCCCAGTTCTTTTTTGGCCACAAACCCGACGCCCTCAGCCGTACCGGCCGTCATGGCGGGAATGTCGAGCCAGCTGTTGTGATTGCAGAGGTATACGCGCGGGGTATCACGCTCGACGGGTAAGTGTTCACGGCCGGTCACCCGGAGGTCAACCTTAAACACCCCCAATAAATAATGCCCCCATTCCACGAACAAACGATCAATCGTCGCGCGGCTGGCTTTAGGACCTTTGCGCGCCGCCCACACGTAATCGCGCAAGCAATACGCCATGAAGGCGAGAATACGAATGACGCGCCACACTGTGATCACGGGAACCCCATGGATTAAAACCAAGATCGAATAAAACAAAAATGGCTCCCGGGCGGGAGCCACTTTCCAAAACCGAAGTTCCGCAAGCGATGCTTAGCGGGCGGCTTCTGTTCTTTCTTTGAGAGCACGACGAATGGCCGTGTTCAGGCGGCGCTTCCGCTCTTCAGAGGGCTTTTCATGGCGCTGCTTCTTCTTCATGTCGGAAATGATTCCGGCTTTTTCGCAGGTTTTTGTGAAACGGCGGAGTGCTTTTTCAAAGGACTCGCCGGGTCGTACGATGACGCCTGTCATATTGTATTCACCTCAATTCCAACAGTTTGGATGGTAGGTTCGTTTGCTAGGAGGACAAAGGTATCTCGCAACGGCACCCCGTGTCAATGGATTGATCCACCCGCAAATGGGTGATTTAAAGTGACATACCGTGAATTTAAACGAACGTATGGCCGTTTTTAGGCCATTTAGGGCATATTGGGG
>JBIIWL010000066.1:0-8395 GCA_044338885.1 Fibrobacteria bacterium | reverse complement strand
TCACCGGTTTTGGCACGCTTGAAGAACGCGCGGCCCAATTCGAACAAGCGAACGTCGTGCTCCTGCGTATTCTGATTACGCTCGAGCGCGTGCAACAGGGCCGAGATCGGTGTGGTGGGCAAGAGTTCCCACTCTTCAGAAAGCGGGTTCTTGAGCGGCACAGCATCAAGACGTACATCACCCGCGGCGAGGTTCAAATTCGCCAGCGCACGGCGCGAAGTAAAGCGCAGCGAAAGCGCTTCGAACAAGCCGAGGTCGCGCAGCGTATGGCGGATGGCGCGTGCCTGTGCTTCGCCCGGCGGCAATGCCACCGGCAACAAGGGGAACGACGGGAGGATCGCCGGAATCGTATTGTAATCAAGACGACGTGCGACCTCTTCAATGAGGTCAGCCTCGCGCTCGAGATCGACGCGGAAACCGGGGATTGCAAAGCTGACCGATGAGCCTTGGGGATCCTGACCGACGGCTTTGATTTCAAGGCCTTCGAGCAGTCCGACAATCTGTTCTGCATCAAGCGACACGCCAAGCAGCTTGGCCGCACGCGCCGGGCGCAATGACACCACGCGCGGGGCCGCAGGGTGCGAGGGCGCGGTGAATTCAACGCGGCCTGATGCAACGTTCACGTCGGGCCCACCACATACTGAGGCGATCAGCGCAGCCAGGTAATCGGACACGCGTGCGGTCACCAGCGGGTCGACGCCGCGCTCGAACCGTTGCGACGAATCGCTCGACAACGTGTGACGTCGCGCCTGTGCGCGCACCGCCCGGGGGTCGAAATACGCCACCTCCAAAAACACGTTTTGCGTTTTTTCAGAAACACCACTTGCGGTTCCGCCCATCACGCCGGCTAGGACCAGCGGTTTCTCAGCGTCTGCGATCACGAAGTCGCCCGCTTTGAGCGTACGCGTTTCATCATCCAACGTTTGTAGGGTTTCGCCATCCTTGGCTTTACGCACGATCACTGTTTTACCGGCGAGCGTATCGAGGTCGAAGGCGTGCGAGGGTTGCCCCCATTCCATCAACGCAAAATTCGTACAGTCCACAACATTGTTGATCGGTTTTTTGCCGATCGATTTGAGCGCGTTGGCCAACCATGCCGGGCTGGGGCCTACTTTGACGCCCGTGATCACACGGCCGGTATAGCGGGGGGTTGACGCGGCGTCTTCCACCGAAACTGAGACGAACGTCTCCGCCGCGGGGGCGTTTTCAACGAGGGGGAGATTTGGTACACGAAGGGTTTTCCCAAAACGAGCCGCCAGTTCGCGGGCCACACCGAGGTGACCGAGCGCATCGGGACGATTGGGCGTGACACTAATTTCGAAGGTTGTGTCGCACAAACCGGGAATGTCATGCAAGGTCGTGCCGGGGATAGTCTCGGCCGGAAGCACGAGAATGCCATCGTGCGATTCGCCGAGGCCCAGCTCGTCTTCGGCGCAAATCATACCGAACGATTCAACGCCGCGCAGTTTGGCCTTCTTGATTTTGAAGTCGCCCGGCAGCACCGCACCCACGCGGGCGAACAACACCTTTTGACCGGCGGCCACATTGGGCGCGCCACACACCACGGTCACCTCTTCAACACCGTCGAACACGCGGCAGACGCTCAGCTTGTCGGCCTCGGGATGTTTCTCACACGCGCGGACCTCGCCGACGACCACGCCCGTAATGCCCGCACCGCGTGCCGTTATGGCCTCAACCTCGAAACCCAGGGACGTGAGCGCAGCGGAAATCTCCGCAGGAGTCTCGCTGAGATCGACGTAGCGATTTATCCAGTTGTGAGAGATGAGCATCTTCGTAGTCCTTGAGTTTAATGCTCAATGCTCAATGAGCAATGCTCAATGAACAACGGCCAATTGAAAGTTCGCTCGCCCGAATTCGGATTCGCGTTAAGGTGTTCGCACATTGAGCATTGCTCATTGAGCATTCTAGAACTGTTTCAAAAACCCGACCTCGTTCTTGGTCAACAAGCCGATGTTGGGGATTCCGTATTTGAGAAGCGCGATGCGGTCGATGCCGAAGCCGAAGGCGAAGCCCGTCCACTCTTCGGGGTCCCAGCCAAGCTGGGTAAAGACCGCCGGGTCAACGCTGCCGCAACCGCCCACTTCGATCCAACCCGTATGCTTGCATAAGCGGCAGCCCGCGCCACCACAAAGGGAGCACGACACGTCGACTTCGGCGGATGGTTCGGTGAAGGGGAAGTAGCTCGGGCGCACGCGCAGGCGCGTGCCCTTGCCGAATACGTGTTCGGCCCACAGCAACATGGTACCCTTAAGGTTCGCGAACGAGATGTCTTTATCGATCACCAGGCATTCCACTTGTTGGAACATGGGCGCGTGCGAGGCATCGTTATCGACGCGGTAGACGCAGCCGGGCGCAAGCATACGCACCGCACCCGGCTCGCGGCCGAGCAGGTAATGAGCTTGCACGTTAGAGGTATGCGTGCGCAGCACGATGCCGTCGTCGACGTAGAACGTATCGTGCATGTCGCGCGCGGGGTGCTCAGGCGGAATGTTGAGCGCCTCGAAGTTGTACCACTCGTGATCGACTTCGCGCGCCTCGCCGAGTTCAAAACCCATCCCGCGGAAAAATTCGATGGTGTCTTCGCGCACGATCGTGAGCGGGTGCAGGTGACCGAGCTCGGCGCCTAGGCCAGGCAAGGTGACGTCTAACGTGCTGGCCGAAAGTTTGGCGGCGATCGCAGCGGCGGCAGCGCGCTCTTCAAGCGCGTCGATGCGTCCTTCGGCGAGGTCGCGTAGTTCGTTTACACGCTGGCCAAAGGCCGGGCGGGCGTCGGCGGGCAGGGCACCCATGCCGCGCATAAGGCCATAGATTTCACCCTTTTTGCCGAGGTAACGAACCTTGATGTCGTCTAACCCCGCCCCACCGGCCTGTTCACAGGCCTCAAGGTCGGCAACAAGTCGGGATTTCAGGGTATCGAGATCGTTGTTGGTGTCCATGAGGTTCCAGGTCTTTGAGAAGCGTCAAAATTAGATATCAAGCTGTTATGGTTGGACATAGTAGACAACGTGGACGTTTTGGACGGCGAAGAGCAGCAGTGGGGTTCCGCCGTCCAAAATGTCCACGTTGTCTAAGTGGTCCAGATTCAAACTGTCCAACCACCCAAACAAAAAAGCGCCCCTTGTGGGGCGCTTTTTTAAAACGAACGATCGCCCTTGGTTACGCGGCTTTGGCCGTGTCCACAACCTTGGTAAAGGCTGCGGCATCGGAGAAGGCGAGGTCGGCGAGGATCTTGCGATCGAGCACGACGCCGGCTTTCTTCAAACCAGAGATCAGCTTCGAGTAGGTCGTACCGAGCTCACGGGCACCGGCGTTGATACGCACAGTCCACAAGGCGCGGAAGTTGGCCTTCTTGTCCTTACGATGAACGTACGAGTACTGACCGGCGTGATCGACGGCTTCCTTCGCAAGCTTAAGGTTGGACTTGCGGCGGCCGTAGAAACCCTTGGCCAGCTTGAGAATTTTTTTGCGACGGGCGCGGGCCGGTACGCTGTATTTGCTTCTGGGCATTGTCGTCTATCTCCTTGAATCCGTATTCGTCGTGCCGTTACTGAAAAGTCGCCGGTTAGGCGACGCGCAGCAAACGCTTGATTTTCTGAGCCATGGCCGGGCCGACGTAGGTCGGGCCGCCGAGGCGGTTACGACGCTCGGGCGACAGCTTAGCGTTGATGTGGTTCATGCCGGCGGCGCGGTGTTTCACCTTGCCACTTGCGGTCAAACGGAAGCGCTTCTTGGCACCACTGTGAGTTTTCATCTTCGGCATGATCGTAATCCCTGTCTAGTTCTTTAAGTCGTCTCAGTCGCTTCAGTCACTGCAGGTGCTGTTGTTGCAGCCTGCGGTGTATCGGTCGTTTCGCTCTTCGGGGCAACCTTTGCAGGCTTCTCAGCCTTGACGGCATCGCCGTCGGTCTTCTTGACCTTCGGAAGGAGCTTAACCGCGCCCTTCGCCTGAACGAAGATCATGGTCACATTGCGGCCTTCCTGAATGGAATTCGTTTCCGCTGTACCCACACCAGCCAAGTCTTCCGCCATCTTCTTCAGCCAGCGGGAACCATACTCGATGTGAGCCATTTCACGGCCACGAAACACCACGGTCGCCTTAACCTTAAAGCCCTTTTCGAGGAACTCCTTGGCCTGAACGAGGCGGTAATTGTAGTCATTTTCACCGGTTTTGGGGTGAAACTTGATCTCTTTGATCTTGATGATGTGCTGCTTGGCCTTGGAGACCTTCTGTTTTTTCTGGATTTCGTACTTGTACTTGCCAAAATCCATAATTCTGCAGACCGGCGGCGCCGCCGTCGGGGATACTTCCACAAGGTCGAGCCCGCGTTCGCGTGCCTTTTCGAGGGCCTGCTGCACGGGAATGATGCCAAGGGGTGACCCATCGGCGTCGACAACCCGGATCTCGGGGACCCGGATATACTCGTTAATGCGGATTGTTTCCTTGGGCGGCGTGAAAAATGAACGTCTCGGTCTTTGCAAACTTGTCCTTTCAGGGGCGATTCCGACCTTGTTGACCGAACTTTCGGTACGTCAGGCCGGGGTTTTTACGCCCGGGTGTCTTTCGCAGGCTCGGAGGAAACTTCCCCACGACCCCGTCTCGAACTCTCAAATTTAAACTTTTCCAGAATGTCGTCTAAAGTGAAGGCGCCCAGGTCACCGATTTTGCGTTGCCGCACGGAAACCGTACCCCCTTCAACCTCTTTTTCGCCCACGATAAAGAGGTATGGGACCTTGTCCTTCTCCCCCTCGCGGATTTTAAACCCGATTTTTTCATTGCGAATATCGGTCTCACACGAAAAGCCTGCGTCGCGCACTTTATTCTCTAAAGCGCGGCTCACATCGATGAATTTCTCTGAAACAGGCAGAATTCGAACCTGCTGGGGGTTAATCCAGAAGGGTAAATCACCCGCAAAGTGTTCAATTAAGATGCCCGTGAAGCGTTCCAGCGACCCGAAAATGGCGCGGTGGAGCATCACCGGGGCGTGACGACCCGAATCGGAGCCCACATATTCGGCACCGAGCAAGCTCGGGAGGTTGTAATCGACCTGGATCGTACCGCACTGCCAGTGACGGCCGAGGCTGTCACGCAAGGTGAACTCAAGCTTGGGGCCGTAGAAGGCACCGTCGCCGCTGTTCATCTCGTACTCAATCCCGGCTTTTTTACACGCTTCGTGGAGGGCCGCTTCGGCGCGATCCCATGACTCATCCGACCCCACGCGCTGCGGCGGGCGGTCGGCCAACTTCACGATGATGTCTGTGAACCCGAAGTCGGCGTAAACATCCCACAACAGTTTGCAGAAATCGGCGACTTCGTCCGCCACCTGATCTTCAGTGCAGAAAATGTGTGCGTCGTCTTGCGTGAAACCGCGCACGCGCATGAGCCCGTGCATGGTGCCGGCGAGTTCGTTGCGATGGCATTTGCCGAACTCGGCAATGCGCAAGGGCAAGTCGCGGAAGCTCTTGAGACCTTGCTTGAAAATCTCTACGTGGCACGGGCAGTTCATCGGCTTGATGACGTACTTGCGATTCTCGCTTTCGGTCATGAACATGTTGGCCGAGTAGTTGGTCACGTGACCCGACTTGGTGTATAAACCCACGTCAACGATCTCAGGCGTGCGCACTTCGCGGTACCCGTTGCGATCGAGTTTGACCTTGAGGTAATCAACCAAGTTCGAGTACAACTTCCAGCCGCGGGCGTGCCAAAAAATCATGCCCGGCGAGTTCTCATCCATGTGGAAGTAATCGAGCTCTTTGCCCAGGCGACGGTGGTCGCGGCGCTTGGCTTCTTCGAGCTGGAACAAGTGCGCCTCAAGGTCTTCCTTGGTCCGGAAGGCTGTGGCGTAGACACGCTGCAGCATGGGGCGCTTCACATCGCCGCGCCAATACGCGCCGGCAACCGAGAGCAACTTGAAGTGCTTGAGTTTACCGGTCGAGGGCACGTGCGGGCCGCGGCATAAATCCGAGAAGGTCCCCTGCGTGTAGAAGCTGACGGACTCGCTGTCCCAGCCTTCCATGAGCTCGACTTTGTAGGGCTCAAAATGGGCCGGGTCTTGGTAATGCTTGATCGCATCCAAGCGCGACATTTCGGACCGCACCACGGGGATATCTTGCGATGCCAATTCAGACATGCGCTTTTCAATCGCCGCGAAATCTTCGGGCGAGAACGCGTGCTTGGAGTCGAAGTCGTAATAGAAACCGTTCTCGATCACCGGGCCGATGGTCAGCTGGGTGCCGGGGAACAATTCGGTGACCGCATGCGCCATGAGGTGCGCGGTAGAATGGCGGATGATTTCCACCACCTCGGGGCTCTTGGACGTGATCACTTTGAGCGTACCGTCGGCGGTGGGCGTAAAGCTGAGGTCGACCTGGGCGTCGTTCCAGATGGCCGCGAAGGAATCGCGGAAAAGGCCCATGCCGATCGACTTTACGAGATCGCCAATGGACGACCCAGCTTCAACTTCGAGCGTTTTGCCGTCCGGCAATGTTGCAATGATTTTGGACACGTTAAAAACCCCTGTGGAGAGGGGTAAAGGTAGGAAAGCAAGGCGTGGGAACGCAAGAAATTTGGGGGTTTAGGGGCCTTCGGCCCGGCGGTGTTCAGGGCGGGTGTTTAAAAACCGTGACGGGAATCTCTCTTTGACCCCACCGCACGCACTCCAGCCAAATCGGCTATCGAGCCCTAAAACCCGAGGTCACACCGAGGTTCCTGCGCCCCCATCACCCCAGATGTTAACTTGGGATTATGTCCAAAATTCGTAAAAGCACCCCGGCGGCCTCCCCCTCCACCCCCAAAAACATCTTTACCGCACCCGAGATCCTCAAGCTCGCGCGCCCGAGCATTCAGGCCCTCAAGCCTTACGTACCGGGCCGTTCGATCGACGATGTGCGGGCACAATACAATCCCAAGCGCATCGTGAAACTCGGGTCGAACGAAAACCCGCTGGGTACGAGCCCCAAAGTGCTCAAGGCCGTGGCCGCCTCACTCAACGACAGCTCGCTCTACCCCGACGGCGCCAGTCGCGCCCTGCGCCAGGCCCTCGCGGCGCACAACGGCGTCAAGCCGGAGCAGATCGTCGTCGGCAATGGCTCGGACGAAATTTTGCTCATGCTCGCGCTGGCCTACCTCAAGCCGGGTGAGCGCGTCGTGCTCTCCGAGAACACCTTCTCGGAGTACGAATTCTCGGGTCGAACCCTCGATGCTGAAATCGTGAAGGTGCCGCTCAAAGCCCTGCGCTACGACCTCGACGCCTTTGCCAAAGCGCTCAAGCTGAAGCCCAAGATGATGTTCATCTGCAACCCGAACAACCCCACGGGCAACTACGTCACGCACGGCGAGCTCGAAAGCCTGCTGAAGAAAACTCCCAAAGGGTGTTTGGTGGTGGTGGATGAGGCCTACGGGGATTACGCGACGGCCAAGGATTTTCCGCGCAGCGTCGCGCTGATGAAAAAGTTCCCGAACCTGATTGTGACGCGCACGTTTAGCAAGCTCTACGGCATCGCCGGCTTGCGCCTGGGCTATGCGATTGGTGATGCTGGTTTGCTCAATGAAACACTGCGCGTGAAGACACCGTTCAACGTGAACCTGCTCGTACAAAAGGCCGGAATCGCCGCGCTGTCCGATACCGCGTTCGTGAAAAAGTCGCTTTCAGTCAATGGAACAGGACGCGCACAACTCGAAGCCGGTTTTCAAAAACTGAAACTCTTCTATCTGCCCACCCAAGCAAACTTCATTTGTTTTCATGTGCCCCGCCCTGCGGTGGAACTGTGCGAAGACCTCATGAAGCGCGGCATGATTATTCGACCGCTCAAAAGCTTTGGTCTCCCCGACTGGTGCCGCGTCACGATTGGGACGAAGGAACAGAACCGGTTTTTCTTGGAACATTTACGGGCGGTATTATAGGGCGAATAAAATTCGCCCCTACATCGGGCCGCCACGCGGCCCGATGTCATAATCGCATCAACCCCGTGGGTGTTTCGCCGCCATGACCTCTTTGAGGCGTTTGATCGACACATGCGTGTATTTCTGCGTGGTCGATAATGACGTATGACCGAGCATTTCTTTAACGGCCATAAGGTCGGCCCCGTTGTCCAACATATGTGTGGCAAAGGAGTGGCGTAACACGTGCGGCGAGGCTTTGCCGGTGCGGCCCTGTGCGCGCAGGCGCGCTTGCACCGCATTTTGGATCGTACGCCGCCCCAAGGGCTCGCCCTTTAAGCTGAGCAACAGCGGCCCCAAGGCGGTAAACCCATGAGCCGAACACGCCGCGCGCCACGATTTTAAAGCCACGCGCGCGGCTTTGGTCACCGGCACCACGCGCGTTTTGTTGCCCTTGCCGAGCACGCGCACTGTATCGTAAGCGCGCGCAAAGTCGCC
>JBIIWL010000065.1:0-8406 GCA_044338885.1 Fibrobacteria bacterium | reverse complement strand
GCTCCCATGAAAACTTTTTTGAAAATCCTTGGCGGGATGTTACTTGTCATCGTCTTACTCATTGCGGGCATTTACCTGTGGGCCTCTTCGGCCTCTCAAGACATTTTCTCAAAAACCTACACGGCTCACGCGTCCGATTTTCCGATTCCGTTCCCTGTGAGTGAGGGCAACATCGACTCACCTGAAATGGCTCTGGAACAAGCTGTTGAGCGCGGCCAACATTTGGTCCAAGCACGCTATGCCTGCACCGAGTGTCATGGCGCGAACCTTGGCGGCGGCGTCATGGTCGACGCCTTTCCGATCGGTAGCCTGCTCGGCCCCAATCTCACCTTGGGAGAGGGCAGCGTGACGCGCGATTACACCCCCAAGGAATGGGACCTGACCGTTCGTCACGGCATCTTACCTGATGGTCGCCCCTCCGTCATGCCCTCCGAAGATTTCCAAAAGATGTCGGACCAAGAGCTATCAGACATCGTGGCCTACATCCGTTCGCAACCACCGGTCGACAACACAGTACCGGCCTCTACCTTCGGCCCCATGGGCAAAATTTTAGTGGCGACCGGCAAGATGATCCCTTCGGTGTTGCGGATCGAATCTCACGATGTGCCTCAAGACGTTTACCCCCCAGCCGCTCTGGTCGACGCCACCTTCGGCGCGCACCTCGCTGCCACCTGCACGGGCTGCCACGGCGCCAACCTCGCGGGCGGGCCCATAACCGGCGGCGACCCCAAGTGGCCGCCGGCCCGCAACCTGACGCCCCATGCCACCGGCTTGGGCGACTGGTCGTACGACGATTTTAAGAAAGCCATGATCGAGGGCCTGCGCCCCGATGGAACGCCGGTCAAGCCTCCGATGACAATCATTATGCCGTACGCCGCGCGCATGACCCCGGTTGAACTCGAAGCCCTCTGGGTTTACCTCCGATCCCTCCCTGCCATCGCCCAGGCCATTCCCTAAACTTTGAGGACTTTAATATCCTTTGCCGACACCTAACGAGGTTCCTAATGGCATTTGGGGCACTTAGTCAAGTCGGCAAAGGCACTGTGGCTCTCGCCGCGTTTGGACTCGGCCTTTTGTGTGCCTCTTGCTCCCCAAACTCCTCGGGTGAGAGCCTCCCGAACACGCCCGACGATTCAACTGAGATCAGCGTGCTGCTCGAACACCTCCCGATCGACTTATCGCGCCTCGACTATGCAGCCATTGTGGCCAATCGCCAAGGCCGCGATGCCGACTGGTTGCCCATTCACGACTTTGGGTTAGTCTTCCCCGCAACCGAACTTCGCCCCACGTCCAAAACCAACCCCCAACCGACCTTCTATGCCCCCTTGGGTACTCCCGTCTTCGCCGTGGTATCGGGTACTGTCACCGCCACACCGCGCTTGTATAGCAACGACTCTTCGATCATGATTGCGGCGCACTCAGCCAGCGGCGCGCCGATTTGGGAAATGGAACATGTGATCAAACTCCGCGTGCGGGTGGGTGATGTCGTGGTGGCCGGGGACACCATCGCCGAGGTCAGTAATTACGAATGTGCGTG
Source organism: Fibrobacteria bacterium (assembly GCA_044338885.1). Classification (GTDB taxonomy): domain Bacteria; phylum Fibrobacterota; class Fibrobacteria; order UBA11236; family UBA11236; genus UBA11236. The sequence goes on along the minus strand of JBIIWL010000065.1, from coordinate 6,869 downwards.
GGGACGCAACAGCAATCCCGCTGACCCGCTCTGCGCCTCGGGTTTAGGGTTGGTGGAAATGGGCTTATTGTATGGCGGGAACCCTCCCGAACACCGCTGCCCCTTCGAACCACAACTTGTCGCACCAGCCAAACGCACGAATCTTTTCGCCACACTCGATTCGGCACGCGCGCGTATAGACGCGGCGTATGGGGATACAACTCGGTATAACAAGGCAAATTGGGATTCACCACAATGCGTGTCGCTCACCCGGTCACCGGGTTAACACGCTCGAGCTTGTGACCAGCTGAAGGGCGCCAACAGCAACGAGGGATAACCGAAAGGGTCACGTGAACAATCCGCGCCTATACAGCTTTAACGCCGGTAATTCCGGGCTGTGGACGATCCGTACCATACGTGCGGTGCGGGGCGAATCATTGGCACCCGCAGCGCGACTTGATCATCGAGAGGGGACATCCGAAGATCCCGGAGTTTGGTCACTACGCGGGGTCACCAGCAACGAACGTTACGTCACGAATGAGGAAAAAGCGAAGCTCGTTGCCGTCCAGGAAGGACTGGGCCGAACGGAATCGATGTGCGCCGCCTTGATCCCCATCCGTAAATCGCCCGCATGGTGGGCTCTGACGCAGGAACAGCGCCGTACAATTTTCGAGGCCCAGTCTCAGCATACGCACATCGGCATGAAATATTTGCCCGCCATCGCACGACGCTTGCATCACTGCCGCGATCTAGCCACAGCAGAACCCTTCGACTTTTTAACCTGGTTCGAATACCGCCCTGAAGACGAACCGGCATTCGACGATCTATTGGGGACGCTGCGCCGCTCGCCCGAATGGGAGTTTGTGGATCGCGAAATCGATATCAGACTCGCGCGATAAAGCCAAAGATCAACAAATATTTATGTCTTTGTTGTCACAACAATACCGAATTTAAGCCACAATCCCGCAGATTGACCTGCATTGAAGGCGGTGAGAAGTCGTATGCGTCTTTCACCCCATAGGGAGGCGTGCGTCCACCTTTTAAGCTTGTATTTCGGTGAGTGGCCGCACTCGTGTGGCGCCCCGATCTGGTTCATTGGGTATTAACAAAGGAAACATCATGCTTTATACGCTTGCCATCATCCTCGTGGTTTTATGGCTTCTCGGAATGGTCTCCGCCTACACCATTGGCGGCTTCATCCATATTCTGCTCGTCATTGCGGTCATCGTCCTTTTGGTACGCCTCATCAGCGGCCGCAAAGTCCTTTAATTCAAAACCGAAGGAGTTGTCATGATCAAGGCATTTTCAGCCATACTTGTACTTGTCGGGATTGTCTTGATCATTTTAGGAGTCAAGGCTTCGGAGGCATTCAACTCTCAGGTCTCTGAGGTATTCACAGGCAACCCTTCGGATCGCGCCATCTGGCTTTCTCTCGGTGGAGCAGTCGCAACCATTGCCGGACTGGCTGGATTCATGCGCAAGGACCGATAGCCTCTTTACATTTAAGGTTTTTCGGGAGTTCTGAATGAGCCCATCACACGTTGCCCCCCGCCTTGTTTTTCTCCCGGGCCTGCTCAATGACGATCGGTTATGGGCCGCACAAATAGCGGGCCTAGGCGATCAAGCCCACTGTGTAGTAGGTGACTTAACGGGCTCAGAAACCATGGAGACTTTGGCGGCCTCGGTGCTGTCACAGGTTTCCGGATCGTTCATACTGGCCGGTCTTTCGATGGGCGGGTATGTCGCTCTTGAAATCTTGCGCCAGGCCCCCGAGCGCGTGATCGGCCTCGCATTAGTCGATACCCAAGCCGGACCTGATTCACCCCAAGCTTCTGAGGGGCGCCGCGCGCTGATCGAGCGCTCCACGACAGATTTTGAAGGCGTCATCGAAACGCTCTACCCACGACTCGTTCACCCTGCCCGCGCCGAAGACGACAGCCTGAAAGACCTCTTTCGCGACATGGCGTTCGCCGTAGGCGCCGATGCGTTTACACGCCAACAGCGGGCCATCATGAATCGCATCGACAGTCGGCCCTTTTTACCGCAGATCGCTTGTCCAACCTTGGTGCTCTGCGGCCGAAACGATGCTGTCACGCCCGTTGCAGTGCATGACGAAATGGCCTCCGCCATTGTTGGCTCTCGCATGGAGGTCATCGCCGAGTGCGGCCACTTGTCGGCGATCGAAAAGCCAGCGGCCGTGACCACAGCGCTGACCTCATGGCTAAAAACCCTCTGACCTTAAAAAGGCCGTTAGGCCAATTGTTCTCATTGCGAGAGACACAACGGCCAGTGCAGTCGGCAGAGGGTTTTTAGAACTTAACGAGGTCGAGGCCTGGCAGCTTACCCGAGGGGAACTGCATCAACTTCGCGCCCTCAGCCAACGTTCCTAAATCAATGACGGCGAAACCCGCAGCGTCGATGACTGAGCCAAATGCATGCTTGGCGGGTTTGTCGTCACCACACAAAAAAAACGCACGACGACCGCCCTTTACTGACGGGCTTTCGGCCAAAGTCGCCGCCGCAAATGTGTTGCCCGCTTTAATGAGTCGCGCACCGGGGACCATTGCTGCCACGACTTCGCTGGACGCTTGACCTTCAAGGTCGGCAATCTTGAACCCGGGGTTGATGATCGGGTTGGTGGCGTCCACCACAATGCGATCATTCCACGGCGGCAGATCCGCTAATACAGTCGGCAGATGCTGCCACAGCAGGGCGAGCACGACGATGTCGGCCGCAGCCGCTTGCAAAACCGTACCGGCGCGCACTCCTTTTTCCTCGCCGCCAAGGTCTGCAACAAGCTCTGAGAGCGATTCAGGACCTCGGCTATTACTGAGGATTACACCGTTGCCGGCGTTCACAAAGTGCGCGGCCAAGGCGCGGCCAATCGCCCCGGCACCCAAAATCCCAATCGTTGTCTTGTGTTCGCTCATCATTTGGTTACTTCTCCCAGGCGGCGTCGAACTGAAGCGGACGACCCCAGCCGCGGCCGTCGGCCAACACAACACCATCCTCATAAACCACTTTACCGCGTACGATGGTTTTTTTCACGGCGCCTTTTAAAGTCCACCCGTCGTACGGGCTCCAGTTCACGCGCGTTTGTAACTCGCCATTGCGAATCGTGCGCTCGCCTTTAAGGTCGACCAGTACAAAGTCTGCATCATAACCGGGCGCGACCTTTCCCTTGCCCACCATAGCGTACAGGCGCGCGGGGCCTTCGCACATCCAGCGGACGACGTCTTGTAGCGAGCAGTACCCGTTCAAGGCGCGGTCTAACATAAGCGGGAAAACGGTCTCCACGCCCGGCATGCCGGCCGGCGCAAGCGGATAGCCTTTATCTTTTTCTTCGCGCGTGTGCGGGGCGTGATCGGTCGCGGTGCAATCGATGACGCCGTCCACCAGCGCCTGCCATAAGGCTTTACCATGGCGCGCTTCGCGCAACGGGGGATTCATCTGCGCATAGGTACCGAGTTTTTCATAGATCTCGGGTGCGATTAAGAGAAAATGCTGCGGGCAGACTTCGGCAGAAATCAGCCCTTCGACTTTTTCTTTGCGCAAAAAGTCCGCCTCTTCTTCGGTCGTGCAGTGCAGAATATGCAAGCGACGGTTGTACTTCTTCGATAGCTCCACCGCGAGGGTCGTCGCCTTAAGCGCCGCTTCGGGCGAACGGATGAACGGATGATCCTGAAGCGTGGCCTTGTCACCAAAGCGATTCTTGTTGGCGGAGATCGTTGCATCATCTTCGGCATGAACGGCGATGAGTTTACGACCGTTTCCGAAGATGCGATCAAGGTCGGAGCGCTCGTTGACGAGCAAGGTCCCCGTGGATGAGCCCATGAACACTTTGATCCCGCAGGCCTCGGGGCACGAATTCAATTCTTCGAGATTATCCGGGGTCGCACCAATGAAGAATCCGAAATCGACGTGGCACTTGGTTGAGGCCAATGCGTACTTGTCACGAATCATGGCTGCGGTCGTACCCGGCGGGTTTGTATTCGGCATTTCGAGAAACGAGGTCACGCCACCAGCAGCTGCCGCGCGCGAACCCGATTCCAGGTCTTCCTTATGCGTATTACCGGGTTCGCGAAAGTGAACCTGCGGGTCGATGATACCCGGCAACACATGAAGACCACTCGCATCAACCACCGTTTCGTCGGCGTGGGGTTTGAGATTCTCCCCCACTTCGGTGATCTTGCCGTTTTCTACCCGCACATCAGCAAAGGCGATTTGTTGCGGTGAGACCAGTTGGGCGCCTTGAATCAGCATTTTCGACATGAATGTGGGGTGACGCGCCCGCCATGGCGGCACGTTGGAAGGACATTCTACTTCAACAGGCCTTTGAGAGCCGTTTGCAAAGTGCTTAACTGGGATTTGAGCGCCTTGACTGAGGCCAACGCGGTTTTAATGCGGCGGGCTTTACGGCCGTCTAAGGTCGCTTTGACCCGGGTACCGCGGGGAGCCCCGCCAGGTCCGAGCTTGATCCACCGGCGCAACGCGATGTAAGACACGCCGAACTGCCGTGTGGCGGCCGAGATACCGCCTCGCCCCTGCTTCTCAACAAAGGCGAGAATCTTTTTCCGTTCCGCCTCTGAATAGCGCTTTCCGGTATCGCCCTTCTTTCGGGTTGCTTTGACCATTAGAATGCCTTTCGAATTTTCCGGAGTGTTCCGGTAGATGCCATCCGTTCAAATTTCAATCAAGTGAAGCATGATGCATCGAGTGCTTCTCTTGTGCTTTCAACTAGTGTTTCGAAAATAACAAGTATTAAAAGGATCACAACTTTATTTAGAACGACTGTCACTGTGACTCAAAGTTTTCTGGAAATTTATGGTTGTTTTTGTCCTATTATTAAACATGGTTAAACAATTGCCAAATCTTTTTTTTCTTCTATGACTCCATTCGATCTTCACAACCCCCCGCACCTCGATATGACAGCACGTTCAGGCCTCACGCCTGCACGGGAGATACTCGTATTGAATCAAAAGTTCGAGCGCGCCGCCCCCCTATCTGTTGCAACAGGTATTCTGTTACTGTGGCATGATCATTGGGATCAGGCACACCAAGTCGCTCAAGCAGACGAGGGAGAACCCGATCACGATTTTCTCCATGGTATTGTGCATCGGCGTGAAGGTGATTTATCCAATGCAAACTATTGGTTTCGGAGCGCCGGGTCTCATCCGTGCTTTCATTCGATCGCGGCCCGAGTTGAACCAGTGGTTGGCTCACACCCACTCGGGGCTAAACTTTTAAGGGGCGGGACCTGGAATCCTACCGCCTTTGTTGAAGCCGTGGGCCAACGTAAGACCGTCGCCGACAACGATTTCTTACGCGTCGTTCAAGGGTTGGAGATGGTGACGTATTACGAATGGATTGAAAACCGCGTATGATCCCGCGATGGCTTTCGATGCTTCTACTGTGCGCCGCCACGATTTTCGCACAGCCTCTCCGCATCGCCACCTTTAACGTGAAGTGGCTCACCGAGACCGCCACTGAAACGCGCATGGCTCCCTGGAAAGATGACGACGAACTCGCGGGGCATCGCGCCAAACTCGCGGCGATCATTGCCAAAATTAAACCAGACGTGATCGCGCTTCAGGAAGTCACCACGCGCGGCGCGCTTGAATTGCTTGTCGCTGACCCTGCACTTAAACCGTTTCGTTACCGCCCTCTTCACATCGAATCGGAAGATCACGGCACGGGCCAAGATGTGGCCTTTCTGATCTCACCGCGCGTCCGGTTAGACTCTTCGAGCGGCGCGGGCATCCGCCGCTTCGCCGATACCTTGATGGAGCGACCGTCCGTCCTAAAGAAGAACGACCCACGTAAGCAGCGTTTAACCAAACATGCGCTCGTTTGTTTTTACAAACCCATTAAAGCCTGTGCGCTCAGCGTGCACCTGCTGGCACACCCCGATGATCGCGGTCGCACCGGCAAACGCGAAACCCAAGCACGCATCACGGCACACCTCGTAAGAACAGAAATCATCGCCAAAGGCTATAAGCCGATCGTACTGGGCGACTTTAACGATTTCGATCCTGAGGTAGGCGGGCCATCCACTTACGCCAACAAAAACCGGCACGTGCTTCGGATCATCAAGGACTATGACACGGTTCAGGCCGGGCCCGAGTTGATCAATGTCGCCGGCCTCATTCATCCACCGATCAAACGCTATTCGTCGTATTGGGACCGCAATCGCAATAAAAGACACGATGCGAGCGATCCACTTTCACTGTTAGATCACATTCTTGTCAGTCAATCCTTAGCAAACCAACTTTCCAAAGTTGAAATCAGGCACGATGCGCACCGCGGCGATGTATCGGATCACTGGCCGGTGGTGGTGGAGATTAAAGAGAAATGAAAAATGATGAATGCAAAAGGTGAATACAGATTCACACATTCACCTTTTCATATTTTTTAAGCTGCATTTCTGACTCATTTACTAGGCCACTATTACTGGCAACATTATTGCTTGTCGTAATTGCATGACTCAATCTAATCATGATATTCAGATTCGGACAAAGAACTTCGCACTTGATATCATCCGACTCTCAGATTTCATTCCGAATACTCGGATTGGAAAGGTGTTATGTAGCCAGATTGTTCGATCGGGCACATCTATCGGCGCACACGTTAGAGAGGGAAAACACGCGCGCTCGGATGCAGAACTGTTCAGTAAGGTTAGCGTTGCATTACAAGAACTTGAAGAAACACGCTACTGGATAGATCTCCTATGCGACGGCGGTTTAATGCGGCGCGAAAAACTCTCTGAACTTATGTCGGAGGCGGATCAACTCACGGCGATACTTTATACAAGCGTGAGAACTTTGCAGAACCGAATCAGCCGAAAGACGTGAGTGAGTACAGATTTGGATGACACGTTGATGCGGAGCAAC
>JBIIWL010000064.1:0-8440 GCA_044338885.1 Fibrobacteria bacterium | reverse complement strand
GTTTCGCCTTGCACTCCGTGCAGCCGGGCGCACCGCGCGTGATCGTCGATTCGTTCGGTTTGGTGGGTGAGACTTTAATGAGGGTGCAGAGCGCGGTCATTGGGGGAAGCTTTGGTTCGGATGATCACATCGGCGGGCATAATCTGTGGGAGCCGCTCCTCGCCGGGTGCCGCCTTGCCATCGGCCCACACTACCACAATCAACGCGCGCTGGCAGAACGACTACAGGCACGCGGTCTGCTCCACATCATTGTAGACACCTCGAACACCACGTTTGATGTCGAGCAGAATAGATCTGGTGATTTAACTGAGCCTGACTTCGCCATGCGACACGCATTGATTCACGAAGAACACAAACGCTTAAACGAAGCGGCCGCGCGCGTGATCGCAGTGTTGAACGAGCGTGATGCCGCACAAGATGCGCATTTTAGTTGAAAAACACCACGATCGATGTCATAGCTCGCTTAGAGCAGAAAAACATGCCGTCAGCATATCGTGATATATCAACGACTAACGCCCGCACCATACGCATAATGCAATAAACAAAGGGCGGAAATCGTGTTACAGCGGTAGATTACATGCATGTCCACTTCATCTTCCTTCGGGAAGAAACTCGATGCGGGCGCGACGTGGATTGGCGTCGCGGTCTGCCTGACTCTCCTCGTCCTCACTGGTGCGGGCTGGGCGTCCAAGGGTTTCAAACGACCATCACTGGGTAAACCTGCCCCTGAGTTTGTACTGACAGGCCTCGGGTCTGAAGACACGCTTTCGCTTGCTGATTTAAAAGGCCGCGTGGTCTTTATTGATTTTTGGGCGAGCTGGTGCATGCCGTGCCGCCAACTCATGCCGCGCATCGCCGAACTCAAAGCGCGCTACCCCGATGTTGAAGTGGTCGCGATTAGTGTCGACGTGAATCGCGATAAGGCCATCACGTTTTTACGCGCCGTCGAACCATCGCTCCGCGCCATTCACGACCCCGATCACAGCGTGGCGGATTCGTATGGCGTAGAACGCATGCCGAGCAGTTTTCTGATCGACCGCGAAGGTCGACTCCGCTACCGCCACGATGGATACTCCGAGAAGGATATCGAGACCATCGAAAGGCGCATGAGGTTGCTGCTGGAAGAGTAGGGGGTAAGCGGACGGCTGACAGCTGACAGCTGATAGCTACTTTACCCCCCATGTCTATCATCGTGTTTACAGGTGGCGGTACCGCCGGTCATGTCATGCCCAACCTCGCCCTCGCGCCCCGCTTGCGCGAACGCGGATGGGTCTCCCATTATATCGGTTCATCGACCGGTCCCGAACAGCAACTCGTCGAAGGCGCGGGCATCCCGTTTCATGCCATCGCCACCGGCAAATTGCGTCGCTACTTCTCATGGCGCAATTTTACCGACCCTTTTCGCGTGGCCTTGGGCGGCCTGCAAGCCTTTGCGTTGCTCGGTAAACTCAAGCCCGAGCTGGTGTTTTCAAAAGGGGGGTTTGTAGCGGTTCCCGTGGTGTATGCCGCGCGCTGGCGCGGAATCCCCGTGATCCTCCATGAATCCGACCTGACGCCCGGGCTTGCAAACCGATTGTGTTTGCCGCTCTGCAGCCGCGTGTGCGTGAGCTTTCCTGAAACGCTGGACTACCTCACCGGGGCCGCACGGGCCAAAGGCGCGCTCACCGGTTCGCCGATTCGACCCGAGCTGTTTGCAGGCACCCGCGAGGCCGGCCTCGCGTACCTGGGGTTCACCCCCGACAAGCCGGTGCTGCTGGTCATGGGCGGCAGTTTAGGGGCCAAGTCGGTCAACGAAGCACTGCGCGCCAACCTAGACTGGATTTTGCGTGAGTACCAAGTGGTTCATTTATGCGGCAAGGGCTGGCTCGTGCAGGCCGATCGGCCCGGCTACCGCCAATTTGAATTCGTGGGCGCGGAACTGGCCGATGTGATGGCCGCCGCCGACCTTGTGGTCTCGCGCGCGGGTGCCAACTCGCTCTTTGAGCTCTTGGCCTTGCGGAAACCCATGCTGTTGATCCCCTTACCGGGGCGCGCTTCACGGGGTGACCAAATTCTGAACGCCGAATCATTTGCGACACGCGGCCTGGCGCGCGTGCTGCTCCAAGAGGCTCTCACTCGGGAAACCTTGCGTAAGGCCATCGAAGACCTCGCCGCGGATGCCGACAACCTGAAATCCAATATGGAGCACTCGGACCTGACCCATGGCACCGAGCGCGTGCTCGAGGTGATCCGCACGGTGGCGGGGCATTAAGCGCGCACCAGGCCAACCTTTCGGGGGGCCCGGCCCCCCTGGCTTGTGACTGCCGGTCGCCCGGTTCTGTCACAGGAGCGAGTGCTTTGTGACGCTCCGGTTTAATACCTTGCGTGCCTATGGAATGGATTCTTTTTCTCGTTGACTTCATCTTACACATCGACGCCCACCTCGCGGAAGTGATCCGCGACTACGGCACGTTGACGTACATCATTTTATTCCTCATCATTTTCTGTGAAACCGGCTTGGTGGTCACACCGTTTTTACCGGGCGACTCGCTGCTGTTTGCCGCGGGGGCGTTCGCGGCCATCGGCTTGCTCAACCCGTGGATCTTGTTCGTATTGCTCGTGGCTGCCGGCGTTTTGGGCGACGGGGTCAACTACTGGATCGGTCGGACGTTCGGTTTAAAGGGGTTTAGTGAGACCGGGCGGTTTCTCAACACCAAGTACATCGACAAGACCAATGCGTTTTATGAAAAGCACGGGCCCTCAACCATCGTAATCGCGCGCTTTCTGCCGATCGTCCGCACCTTTGCCCCCTTTGTGGCGGGTATGGGTCATATGAACTATCGCCGCTTTACCACGTATAACATCACGGGTGCGGTGATGTGGGTCGGGTCCTGCGGCTTGGCCGGCTACCTGTTCGGCAATATTCCCGTCATCAAAGACAACTTCAGCCTTGTGGTCCTCGGCATCATCGTGGTCTCGCTGGTGCCGGGTGCGATCGCTGTGTTACGGGCCTGGCTGGCCAAGCCTGCGGCGTGATCACACCCTGATCACGTCCTCACAACTGGTATTTTACCTGTTGCGACTAGGCACAAAGTTCCATTTGCGTGCCGCGAGTGTTCTGCCCACGCACAATAAGGCCCCGTACTCGTGCATCCCGCAGTAGATTCCCCCAAACAAACTTGTTGAGGGAGTTCATCGTGGCACACAGCGTTCAAACCGTCTCGCATCCGTTCACACTTAGCTTCAAAGCCGGGCTTTTTGCCGGAGCCTTGGCGTCGGTGCTCGCAGTTTCCGCGACCGCCCAAACCGTGATTCAACTCCCCGATTCACTCTACACGGCGGGTGATACCATCACGTGGGTCAAAAAAATCCCCACCTTCTGCGAAGGCCCCGTGTGGGATGCGGCGACGGGCTACGTGTATTTCACACGCCAACAACTCGGGTCGCAAACCTGGCCTATCATTCGGGTGAAGCCCGGGGTCGACACCGGCACAGTGTGGGTGGCCAACCCCGGCCAGGCTAACGGTCTCGATCTCGACCCGCAGGGCCGCCTCATCGCCGCTCAAAGCGGAAGACTCACGCGCTATAAAGCCGATGGCACGGTCGATACGGTACTCTTTACCTCGCCCAACAACGGCGTGACGGTTGGCCTCATCAACGACTTGAGCATCGGCAACAATGGCGCGGTTTACTTTACCACCAACGCCTCCCAGATCTATTACCTGAGTCCAGACCGTCTCGTCACGCTCGCCTACAGCGGCGCCGCCTCCGCCAACGGTATCGAATGGGTGCAAGAAGACAGCGCGGTGTATGTGAACGAACAGCGTCAGGTGAAGCGCTACAAGGTGAACGCGAATGGCACCCTCACCAACCCGACCACCTTCATCACCATTGCGCCTGGCACCGGCGGCACCTACGGTGACGGGGGCACGATCGACGCACACGGCAACCGTTATATTGCGAATTTCACGTTGGGTGAAATCAAAATCTTCAACGCGAACGGTGATTCAATCGGTCGCGTCGTACCCAAGGTCGTGACGTCGGGGTTTGAAGGGTTTTCGGGAGGCCAGGGCAACGTCAGCAACATCATTTTCGGTGGCCCCGATCTGAAGACGATGTATTTCGTCGGCGACGGGGGCTTGTATTCATTGCGCATGAAGATTCCCGGTCGCGTGCGCCCGGGCTTTAGCACGACCTCGATCCGCGCCTTGCCGCCGAAAATGCGGGCAATCCTTGAAGGCCGTAACCTGACACACGAGGCGCGCGACCTACGCGGTCGCATGCTTCCCGCCGGCGAAAATGATGCGACCCTAAAAATGCCGACCACGATTCGAAACCCGGAGTGAACATGCGGTTAACCCGATTACTCGCCATCGCGTCAGCCTTTACCTTCGCGTGCCTCTCACCGTTCGCACAAAACGTGTCGCTGCCCGACTCCCTACTCGCGCCAGGTGATACGCTGCAATGGGTCCGGAAGGTTCCTTATTACTGCGAAGGTCCCGCATACGATGCCGCGACGGGTTACGTGTACTTCACGCAGCAGATCGGCAACAACGTGCCCAACTGGCCGATCTGGCGGGTGAAGCCGGGTGTGGACACCGGCATCGTGTGGTACCGCGCTTACCAAAACAACGGTTTAGCGTTCGATCCGCAAGGTCGTCTTGTGTCCGCACAGAACGGAAGGTTATCGCGCCTAAAGCAAGCTGTGGCGGGAGACAGCGGAGTGGTGGACACGACCTTGGTTGTCTCTCCCAGCAATGGAGTAACGTTCAACCAGGCGAACGACCTCAGCATCGGATTACGCGGCGACATTTACTTCACCGCGCTCGGTAGCTCGGTGTACTATTTAAATCCCGCACGGCAGTTGTCGGTGGCGACCAGCACCGCGTATCCGATTTCCTCGGCAAACGGCATCGAATGGATCGAAGAAGAAAAGGCCGTGTACGTGAACTCGGCAACGGGCAGCGGCAACGTATACCGCTTCGGCATCGACTCGACGACGGGCGCATTCAACTCTCGCGCGGCGTTTCTAACCACGACGATTCCTTCGCCCGACGGCGGCACGGTGGACATTCACGGCAATCGTTACGTGGCGAGCTACGGTCAGGGTGAGATCCGCGTGTTCAACGCGGCAGGCGCACAGATCGGCTACATCCGTCAGCGCTTGGCCAGCGGGATCTACGATTCGGTTCAGAGTTCGGGACGCGTGGGCAATTCCGGAAACGCATGCAACGCGGTGTTCGGCGGCGCGGACATGAAGACATTGTACATCACGGGCGATGGCGGCCTTTATTCCATCCGTCTCAAAATTCCCGGGCGCCCTCCCGCGACAGTGCCGACGTCAATCCGTCGCCTTTCTCCGGTGAAAGCCCACGAGATTCTGCCTCCCGGTCTGAAGCGCGAGTCACGCGATGTGCGGGGGCGCGTTGAGGCCGAGGGGTGGGGTGGAGCCGCACTGAAAAAGGTTTTCGATCAATAGATCAAGCTGTACCCGTTGCTTGAATCCGTAAAGATGACGGCGCCGGGTACAAGCACCAGTTGAGCGCCGCCACCTTTAAGGCCGAGCGCACTTTTCAAACCTTTGAGTGAAAAGCCGACGGTATCATCCGAGACCACGGCGCGGCAGAGGTCGTTATTGCCATTGTGTTGTACGTAGAGAAGCCCGGTGTTGACCGAGTCTTTGGCTCGTGCGGCGTAGAGGGTGAACACGTGTTCGCGGCAACCGCCCCCATAACTGGCGATGAACTTTAAACTATCGCGTTCGATTTTGACGTCGCGCATCGTGAACGGGTCGCTTTCGGGCACTTGCGAAATATCAGCCACTTCAATAAAGTCGCGGGCCGGTTTGCCGAAGAATGAACCAGCGCACCCGGAGAGTGCAATGAGCGCGAGCGTCAGCATGGACACAGAAAGCAATGCGATTGATTTGTCGCGTAGGGATGCCGGATGATGGTGTTTCATGGTGCAGGTATCCTGATGGCACGTGTCGTTTCTACCGAGGAATATACGGTGAGGCGGGGTATTTCGGTTCGCTATTTGGTCAGATTCCGTTCGTAAATCCGTTTGATTTTTGGTTTCAATAACGCTTCTTAACCTAAGGATGTGTTGTAGACGGCGCAATGGGGCGATACGATACCCGGTTTTGTACGAAATACACGGTCCATATTTCGTAAAATCGATATCACCTACAATTCTTAAATTTTGGCCATGCTTCATAGTGCACGCTCTTTAATCTTGGCCTTCTCGATAGGCTCGCTGCTAACCCTCGTCGGTTGCGTGGTGGATGAGGGTGACGCGGTTATTAAAGATCCAATTCCCGGCCCCGGCGATCCGATTCCCTGTACAACCTCGGTATTATGCCGTCTACAAAACCCGGCCGACACGATCGGTTTAGACGCGGCGCAAAAGACGAAGCTTCTAACATGGATTGAAGGCTTGGATGATTCGGTGGTGCTGGCCCTCATGACGGTCGACATCGACAGCCTGGGTGCGGACACCGTGCGCTTCAAGGTCCTGAGTGATTTGCAAGTGACGATTGATTCTTCACGCTTCGTCACCTCACCCGCGCTCCCGCCCGATACAATCACAATCCTCGACTGGAGAGGTTATGTACTCGCCCCGCATACGGGGTTCGTCGATGTCACCTTCCATGGCCGAGAGTTCGAGTCGGGTTTCGCGCACCTCAATGACAAATACATCACGTTGTATCCGCTCGGGGGCAATAAGACACTGGTGGCAGACGATTCGCGGGTGGTGTGGATGGGCGAGTGTTCGCCGGCCATGAAGCCGGGGGCAACCGCGCTGAGCTGCTTGCCTTAACCAGAACGGCCAATCCGGCATTCTAAGGGAATAACTTTCCCAAATCACGGTCATTCTGCCGTCGGGAACCACACTTTTTCGGGTGCCCGGCGGGTCGCCCTGCTATCTTTTCGGCCCATGTCAAATCTCCGTTACGAAGACCGTGGTGCCTCAGCCGATAAAAACGAAGTTCACGCCGCCATTAAGGGTGAAGATCCCGGGCTTTTCCCCGGCGCGTTTTGCAAAATTCTGCCTGATTCGCTAACCGGTAGCCCCGAACATTGTGTCCTGATTCACGCCGATGGCGCGGGGACCAAGTCGGTGGCTGCCTGGTTGTGGTGGAAAGAAACCGGCGATGCGTCGATCTTCCGCGGTTTAGCCCAAGACAGTTTGGTGATGAACCTCGATGATTTGTTGTGCGTAGGCGCCACGGGCCCCTTCCTGTTGTCGAACACGATCGGGCGGAATGCCAAAGTGATCCCCGGTGAAATCATCGCTGAGATTATTGCGGGTTATCGCGAGTGCGCGGCGATGCTGGCCGAGCACGGCGTAGAGATCATCAGTGGTGGCGGTGAAACAGCCGACATGGGTGATGCCGTGAGAACGTTGGTGGTTGATTCGACCTTGGTGACGCGCATGCGTCGTGATGAGGTGGTCTCAGGGGATAAGATTAAACCGGGTTTGGTCATCGTGGGTTTTGCCTCGTTCGGTAAAGCGAACTATGAGACGAAAGAAAACTCGGGTATGGGCAGCAACGGTTTAACCTCAACGCGCCACGAGTTGCTTTCGCGCCATTATACCGATACCTACCCCGAAGCATTTGCGCCGCAGATTAAAGACCTGGCCTACACGGGCCCGTTCCGTTTGCAAGACAATCTGCCGGGTTCAAACATGACGGTGGGCGAGGCCTTGTTGTCACCGACCCGTACTTTTGCGCCGGTATTGGCCGCCGTGTTTAAGCACAATAAAGACGCCATCGCAGCGGTGTTCCATAACACCGGTGGCGGTCAGACCAAGTGCTTGCGGTTTGGCACAGGCATTACGTATGTGAAAGACAACCTCTTCACCCCGCCGCCGTTGTTCCAGGTTTTGAAGGAACGTTCACGCCTCGATACGCGCGAACTCTACCGTTCACTCAACATGGGTACACGACTTGAGATTGTGTGTGAACCCGAAGCCGCGCAGGGCTTTATTGATATTGCCAAGGGCTTGGGTGTTGAAGCGCAGATCATCGGTCGCACCGAAGTTGGGCCCGAGAAGAACAAGCTCAAGCTCACGGTGGACGGTGAAGTTTTGGAATACGAGTTGGGGTGATTTTTTGGGGGTTTGATTTTAAACCTCCGGGTGTATTGAGAAACGTTGAATCGGGATTATTCTGGATTCAAGTCTTCAACGACCACCGCCGATAGCCCACTTCACCCCGGCGAAGGCCGGGGTCCACTCAAAATTGAGTGACTCAAACACATCGTTTCATTATCGCCATATGATGACTGGATGCCCGCCTCCGCGGGCATGACGCACTTCGGGATGATGTGACTGTTGTGGATATATTCAACCTTTCCACGATCCACCTCCGTCATGCCCGCGAAGGCGGGCATCCAGACGGACATATTTTATTGGTCTAAATGATGCAGAAAATGACCGTATTCTGTTCATTCATTCT
>JBIIWL010000224.1:0-3700 GCA_044338885.1 Fibrobacteria bacterium | reverse complement strand
AAACCCGAAGCTATCTCAAATCCGCAGCATCGCCACAGGGAACAAGTTCTTCCAGTCTTTTTACCCGGTTCGGGATACCGTCGTGTCCTTTGTAAACGAAGTGGGCATGTACCCGTTGGCGTTTCACAAAATCATCAACGAGGGCAAATACCAAGATCGTCAATCCACCCTCTACGACCAAAAGGCCGGGCGTGTGCGCACCAAGGATACCACCCTCTCGGTGGAACCCTTCACGCACGATATCCTTTCGGCCTTTTATTACATCCGAACCCAGCCGTTAACCGTGGGTAAGAGCTTCGAGTTGGCAGCGGTTTCAGGTAAAAAGAGCTATAAACTCAAGGTGATCTGCCACCGCGAAGAAACCGTCACCGTGCCGGCAGGCACCTTTAAAACCTGGGTGATCGAACCGGTCCTTAAAGACGACGGGCTGTTCAAAGCCAAGGGTCAGCTGTGGATTTGGGTGACCCGGGATGCCCGGCGCATGCCCGTTAAAATGCAGAGTAAGATCCCGGTCGGATCAGTTAAAGCCGAACTGGTTAAAGTCGGCCCGCGCCGCTGACACCCCCCGGCCCGCCTGAGGCCCCCAGTTTACGGGGCGATCAGCGCCTTGAAATATTCCGTCCCCTCCATGATCAATTGTGACAAGATTATATTCTCGGTGTCCACCCACCCCAACCGAGGATCTCACATGCGCATGGATGAAGAGAAAAAAGACGTCACAACTGCCGTTGAAGACTTGTTCGCCTCACTCGCTGCAGCGGTTCCGCCCGCGGTGACGAAGGTGAAAGCGGTTGTGAAAAAGGCGAAGAAGACCGCAAAGAAGGCCGCGAAAGTGGCTGTGAAAAAAGTTGAGTCCGTAAAGAAGGCTGTGAAAAAGGCGGCGAAAAAAGCGGCACCGAAAAAGGCCGTGAAGAAAGCCGCCAAGAAGGTCGCAAAGAAAACCAAAACGGCCGTGAAGAAGACTGTGAAGAAAGCGGCACCCGCTAAAAAGGCCGCGAAGAAAGCTGTCAAGAAGGTCGTGAAGAAAGTCAAAAAAGCAAAGAAGAAGTAAACGCTTTTTGACCCATCGGTTCAACAAAAATCCCCACTCGGCTCGCCGGGTGGGGATTTTTTATGGGTTGCCTGCGAGAGGGCACCAGAACGAGCGTGCGATCAAATCAACAACGGTAGCCACAGCGCCGCGGCGATAAGCGCCAGGAATGCGACGATGCCAAGCCAGATCTTCATCAGAAGAAATACGCGAGCTTCAGACTCGAGTACCAATCCTGAGGCGTGACGAGCAAAGCGTTACGACGCGGCGGATTGGAGTCGGCGTAACCATCGAAAATTCCGGGACGGTAATGATCGTTGGCGACTTGGAAGGTCAACATGACGTGCTGCTGAATCATTTTGGAACCGTGCAGTGACCACTTCACGTTGTCGCGCTTGAAGGCGGGAGCCGATGTGGTGGCATTGTTATTCTCGGGCGTGGTACCCCAGTTGGTCGGGTAGGGCGTTGGCGAGCCGGGAGAACCCGAAACCTTATAGCCATCCAGATTATCCTCGAACTCCGCGCCGTACCATTCAACTTCAAGGGCCAAATGTTCCAGATAATTAAAGACGGGCAGGTTGAAGCCCATCATCACGGGCATGCGTTTGGCGTAGTCACCATAGATCGCCTTGTGGGCTTCGTCATTATTCAAGCCGATGAGCGCGACCTCGCCATAAAGTTTGAGGTCTTGCGCGCCCAAGGTGGGCAGGTCGATCAGGTGTTTGGGGTCGAAGGAAAAGTTTGCCATCACCTTGGTCCCGTTGTAGCCGAGGTTGGTCGTATCGCCGGTTGCGGATACGTATTTCCAGCGATCGGCTTTTTGATAGCCGTCGGTCAATTCGCGATCGGCCGCAAACAGATGATAAAAGTTCACGCCGGCACCAAGACGCAACGCCGGGTGAACCTGATAGTTGGCCACGTAGGCCGGAGATAGGTCAAAATAGGGGTACAACTCCATCTCACTTTGGATCAGGAAGTCTTGTGTGAAATTCCCCCACTCGTGCCGCACCTGTAAACCCAGCATGTTGGCCGTGGGTAAAACATGCTTCGTCTCAAATCCGGAAAGCACGATGCCAGGATAAACCGGGCCGCGCAACAGGTAGAGGCCCAAGTTTTTGACGTCGGGATTGTACATGTACGAGAACAAGCCGCCGCGAATGGTGACCTTGGATTTTGCGCCGCTCAGTGCCGAGTAAGTGAAGTTGGCGGCATGCACGTAAGGGTCTACAGTAGCGGGAGCATAACCGCTGGTAATTGCGGGGCCAGCGGCCAAAGCGTTCCCGCCGGCGACACCAATACCGGCGGCAATCGTGAGGCGCTCGGAGAGCACGGCATTCATCGACAATTGTGCACCCGAAGAGAGCACGCTTTTACCGTCGAGCGCGCCCTTTTCAAAACTTGAGATGCTCGGTGTGACCGAACTATTCCCGATCACACTATACTGCATCCAACCGGCGGCGCCGAAGGTCACATTATCGGGTAGGTTTTGTGCGATCGCACAAACGGGAGCCCCAAGCATCAGGGCGATACCGGTCCGAACGAGGGTGTGTCTGCAAGTCAGCAAAAATGCGTTCATGATCGTTTTCCGGATTGCCCTAGAAGAAATAGGCCAGTTTGCAGGTCCAGTACCAATCCTTGGGCGTTCTCAAGGCTTCTTTTCCCGAGTTGGGTTCGTTATGCCAACCACCAAGGCGCAGGTGGTCGTTGGCGACCTGCGCCGATAACTGGAGATTACCCACCAAGGTTTTGGCGGCATTGACGGACCATTTCCAATCATCACGTGCGTAGACATCATCGTCATCCTGACGAGGGACCCATGCACCGCCGAAATTGGCGTGGAAGTTGTCGCTGGAATTTTTGGAGGCGTAATATTCGCCCTCGATTGAGAACACATCAAGGTGACCGAATGTGGGCAGATTCAGACCCAACATGACGGGAATGCGCTGCAGAATATCGTCGTACACGACGCGGTAATCCTTGACCCCGATGATGGCGGCCTCGCCGTAGAACACGAGGTCCTGCTTGCCGAAGGCGAGCGAGCCGAGGTTGGCAAAGCCAAACAAAAGTTTAGGGTCAGCGCTAAACCGTGCCATCACCTTGGTGCCTGCGAGCGAGCCTAAGACCAAGGTCGAGTCCGACGGGTCCATGATGGAACAAAAACCGTAACTACCGCTGCAAACCGAATCGGGTGTCGTTAACTTGCCATCGCGCGGGATGAGGCGATAGAAGTTCACGCCGGCACCGAGTTCGAAACCCGGATGCACTTGGTAGGAGACGACGTCGATCAACGACAGGTCGTAGGCCGGGCGCTGCTCTTCAGACTTCACAATGACATCGTTGCGGAACTTACCGTGATCGTAGCGAGCGAGAGCGCCGAAGACATTGCCAAAACCTGACTCAAGCGCCCCCGGGTAGACGTACCCGCGCATCAGGTAGAGACCAAGGTTCTTATTGTTCGAACCGTAGCCGTACCCAAAGTTGCCCATTGTTAACTGGAACCGGCCCGCATTAAAAACCGAATCCGTGTAAGTCACGCGCGCTTCACCGATGTAGGGCACCCAGAAGGGATACCAGAAGTCTGCCACCTCGCGCTGACCGCGGGCCCCGTGAACGCCGACAACACCGATGGAAAGCCCCGCATCCCAGTGAGCGTCAACCTTGGCCGTAACG
>JBIIWL010000259.1:0-3204 GCA_044338885.1 Fibrobacteria bacterium | reverse complement strand
CTACGCACGCCACGCTGGCGACGACGAGCAAAACAAAAACCCTCATGCGCTTCAGATCCTGAAAAAGGTGCATTGATGCGAACGTTTAGAAATGAAAGGGAAGGCGAGGTCTTCAAGGTTGCCCTTAGACCTCGCGCTCAAGTCGATATTACCGTGAGAGCGACTGCACACGGAGGGTTTGAGTGCCCTGCGTGGATTTGACTTGCACGATCATGCTGCCCGAATGATTGGGGAGCGGACGACCGATGTTGCGACCGGCGAAACCGGCATAGCGCTGCAGCACGCGGCCCTTCAGGTCGGAAACCGTGATGATATGGTCGAGGTCCATCGATCCGGTCAAAACACCATTGACGACGCGCAGGCCGAAGTCGACGGACTTGTTGCCCGAGATGGATGTCGCGATGAAGGTGGGGATACCGAGAGAATCGAGTTCACGCACTTTGACATCGGCATACCACGAACCACGACCGCCGCTGCCCGGGAGCACATAACGGGTACCGGAGTGGATCTGGAAGGCGAACGGATTCACACGCTGATACGTGGCGACCTGGGTCGAGCTCAAGCGCATCGAATCTTGAATCACGGTCACCCATTTGGCGGTGTCGTTGACAAGCTGCTGACGCGTCAAGTTGGTGTCGTTGAGCGGGTAGTGCTTGCGGAAGAACGTGAACATGCGGATTTTATCACCCTGATCGGCCACGTTGGCCACTTGGTTCGCGCTCAAACCACCGTAGTACACTTGGCGAATTTGCATCCAACCGCTCTGGTTCCACAGACGGAGGTAGTCGGCTTGCACGCAACCGGTTTCAGCACACCCGATGTCGGTCGGGCCCAACCCGGTGATCAAGTTTTGACGGCGCGTTTGCAAGTTCCAGTTGTTGATATCGGCCGTACCTTGAGTACCCGCACCGCCGCCCGAGCCGGGGATGGTGATCGTGCTCACGCTGTTGTAGCTCCAAGGCCGGCCGTTACGGCCACCCGGGAAGTTGCCTTCGCTGTAGTAGCTCAAAATGCCGCAGCCAGAGCTGCAATAATCAAGCACCATTTGGTTGGCCGCGACGTTCGTGCTCGAGGTCATTGAGTAGCGATTAAATACGCCGCCGTCGTTACCGAACTGAGGCCACCAGTTAAACATGAGCTCGTAGTGAGCATAGCGCTTTTTGGTGGAGAGCAGGCCACCAACTTGGTTGCGCGACATGGCGTAAATCGCCTTGCGCACCGAGTCGACGCGCCAAATGCCGCCGAGGTTGCGATCGCCCGATGAGTGGCTGCTGCGGCAGTTCTGGAACCAGCCCTGGAAGTTTTTGCCGTTGAACACGGAATAGAAACCGTTGGCATCAGGAGCCCCAACCACGGTGTCAACCTGTGCTGCCGCGGACGTGTCAACCGAACAGGCGAGTTCGTCACCGGTTTGTCCGGGGACCAACGTCGGCTGCGCGAGTGCGAACGCGGCGAGCGTTAACAGCGCCAACGATGAGGTGACGACGGCGGACTTCACGGAGGCAAACGGCTTTTTCATAGGTCTTCCGATTTCAAAGGACATTTCGAATCTGGTATCATCTTAACGCCAATTGTTGCGAAAAACAAAATCAGCGGTATCACTAATCTAGGGCCTTACCCCGAAAAATCAAGCCGTTTTTTACCTAAACAATCATTTTCTCCGCCATTCGGGCCATTTTCCGTATTTCTGACCCGGCAAATCGGGCGGTTTCACAACCGCCCCACATTTCGCCGTCTACAAACCCGAGGTGACCTTAGAGCGGCCCCACGCGCAGGCCCACAACACCCTGAGCCGTCCGAATTTCGAGGAACAATAAACCGGGGGCGAACGAGCCCAACTCATAGCGCACTGCGCCCCCTTCCCCCCCAAAATGCCCCTGGACCTGGCCCAACGCGTCTTTGACCGTAATCTGGTGTCGCTGGGCGATGACGCCCACCAAGGAGCGGTCAAGTACCCGGAGGTCTGGCTTGATTTGATGTGAATTGCCCCGCTGGAGCGAGACCGGGAGCGGGTTGCCAGCTGCGTCGAGGGGACGGATGCGGATGTTGCGGTACCACGTCCCCCGCCCTGCCCGGTTCCAATAGTCCGCGCCACCGTGAATTTGCAGGCCGATCGGGTTCGCCGCTGCGACGATGCTCATGGCACTGTCGTGCGTCGGTACCCAATTGTGGGGCGGGGCGACGGGTGGATTGTTGAGGCGACGGATCCACGCCTGCATGCGCGTGGGGCTCCCGCCTACCAAACCTCCGAAGAATTTGACGCGCACTTGGTTCCACCCGGCCGTATCCCAGACCGCATGCCAGTTGGTGACGCCGCAACCAGTTGAAGGGCAACCGAAGGTCGATGGGTTGCGTGCGGCGGTGAATTCATCCCACGAACTCACCGTGATCACGCCGAAGTTTGTGGTGAACAAATACGGGTCGATGTTGAAATTACCGAAGCCGCCTTCGCCGTAAGACCCGCCGATGCTGCTGCCCTGCTTATAGTCGAGGCCGGTCTGATAGGTGCGACCGGCGGTCGACCCCGTGGGCACCACGCGGTTGAACACCCCAGCGTCATTGCCCCACGTGGGCCAAAAGTCAGACACGAGTTCGTAATGTTCCCAGTTTTTATTGGTCATCAACACGCTGCCCGCCAGCGATGAGGCCTGTTGCGAGTAGAGGGCCCCGTGGGTTGAATCGGCGATCCAGACGCCACCCAGCGTGCGGTCTTGCGACGAGTGCGTCGTCAAACAATTTTCATACCAGCCCTTGAGGGATTTGCCGTCGAAGAGGGCGTAAAATCCGGTGGAGTCAGGTGCGGACTGCAAGGTGTCGGGCGCGCCGCCGGTTGTGGTCGGGCCGCTCGCGCACGGCGCGTTGGAGGCCGCTACGCCCAGAACGGGTTGCGCCGGTGTTTGCAACGCCACAGAAACGAGCACCGTCAACGCCAAGACGACCACCCCATACCCAAAAGGCCTCACATTCCCCCCCATTACACCCACCCTTCATTGCTGATGATCCCGCATACCG
The DNA here is from genome assembly GCA_044338885.1 of Fibrobacteria bacterium. Classification (GTDB taxonomy): domain Bacteria; phylum Fibrobacterota; class Fibrobacteria; order UBA11236; family UBA11236; genus UBA11236. Next base: position 192 of record JBIIWL010000259.1, on the reverse strand, counting down.
GCAGAATTCTGTCGAATCCGTCCGTTTTTGCCGTGGAAAGGCGAATGTAGGGTCGCGCGCCAAATTATGCCGATCAAATCATCAGCTTTGCGCCGAAAACAGGCTCGATGAGGGCGATTCAGGTTGACAGAAAGGGCCTTTTCTGCTCCTATTACCCCTCCCCCGGCCCCTGCATTTATTGGGTTTTCCGGC
>JBIIWL010000245.1:0-3341 GCA_044338885.1 Fibrobacteria bacterium | reverse complement strand
TCAACCACGGCATGCGCGGTGATGCGGGCCAGCGGGATGGACACTGCAGGGGTGTTTTTGGGGGTGGTGGTGCGGGCCGCAGGTTTTGCCACGGTGGCCTTCGCGGCCGAGGCGAGCCTCGGCCTTGCGGTGGGCTTGGTGGTGGACGTCTTGGGTGTCGACTTGGTAGACGTCTTGGTAGACGTCTTGGTGGCCTTTGCCGCGGCTGGTTTGGCCTTCGGTTTTGGTTTCGCGGCCGCGGCGAGCCGCGGCCCTGCCGCGGGTTTACCTACAGATTTTTTCGCAACTGCCTTCTTCACGATCTTCTTTGTGCTGGCCATTATTTCACCTTATTCCGGTTTACCAATTCCTTGTAGAACGCCAATGTTTGGGCGGCGACGCTTTCCCATGAAAACTTGGTCTCAACGCGCATGCGACCGGCTTTGGCAAAGGCGGCACGCTTGGAGGGGTTTTGCATCATGGATGTGATCGCGTCGGCGAGGCGGTGGGCAAAGGCCGCGGGGTCACGGGGCTCAAAATCAGTACCGCCCACCGGGTCGACGTCGACCAAGAGGCCGGTCTCGCCATCGGCGACGGCCTCGGGGATACCGCCCACGCGTGAGGCCACCACGGGAGCACCGCATGCCATCGCTTCAAGATTGATGATGCCAAACGGTTCGTAGACCGAGGGGCACACGAACAGAGCGGCGTGAGAATACAGGTTGATCACGTCTTCGCGGGCGACCATAGCCTCGATCCAAATCACCGAGAGGTCGGCGCGCTGTGCGCGTAAGTCGGCCACGCGCTGGCGCATTTCGGCCCCGATTTCGGGGGTGTCGGGCGCGCCGGCACAGAGCACGATTTGCGAGCCGGCGGGCAAATGCGCGAGCGCGTTGAGCAGGTGGAGGATGCCCTTTTGACGCGTGATACGACCGACGAACAGGATGAAGGGCTTGTCGGCATCGATACCGTGCTGCTGAAGGAGCGCGGGGTTCGGTTTATGCCGATATTCATTAACGTCGATGCCATTGGGGATGACGCGAATGTTGGCCGGGTCGACGCCGTACAACTCTTGGACATCGCGCTTCATGGATTCAGACACCGCGACCACGCCGTCGGCGTTTTGGTAGGCCGTTTTTTCAAGCCAGGATGACGCATGGTACGCATTGCCGAGTTGTTCGACCTTCCACGGGCGGTGCGGCTCAAGGGAGTGCGTGGTGAGGACAAGCGGCACGCGCAACAGTTGTTTGACAAGGCACCCGGCGTAGTGGGCGTACCATGTGTGGCAATGCACGATATCGGATGCGGTGACGGTGCCGGCCATCATGAGGTCGCGCGCCAGCGTGTCCATCAGCTTAGCGTGCTGTGCGTTTTGACTGGGGAGCGTGAAGTTCGGCGTGAGGCCGCGCGCGGTGATATCACCGTCGTGCTCGTTTTGCGCCCCGAAGCACAGTACGTCGATCGGGTTTTGACCCGGTTCGAGACCGGCGAGGGCGCGGCTTAAATATTCAACATGGACGCCCGCGCCGCCGTACACATGCGGCGGGTATTCATTGGTCAGCAAAGTGATACGCATATGGGGAATTGTAACTAAAGGGCCCTCACAGATCGCCCTCTAGAGATCTCAATCCCCTTTGTTTACCCCTTTGACGCGCCAGAATCCTTACTGAAGAATCAGCAAGGGGACCTTGCGCACCGGGCCGGAGGATCCCTGCCGAATTGACAGTTGATGCACACCCGAACGCGGAGCAGATTTGAGAGAGAACGATTGCTCGCCCGGCCCGGTCACCCGAATGCCCCCACGCGCCACCACCTGACCCGCCGCGTTGTTCAAGGCCACCGCATACGAGCCCGCCGGCAGACCGCTGACGCGCAGCACCTTACCCGAAACCCGCGCGGCCAACGTCGCCTGACGGAACTTGGTCGCTTTGGTGACGGCGACCGTGCCCTTGGGGTAGACATCCATGCGCAACTTCATAAAGTCGACCACGTAGGTGCTGTCAGAGTTGCGCGCGATTTCAAAACCGTTCTGCACCACCACCGCGGAGTCCCCGAACACCGCGGCGTCAAGGCGCACGCGCAAGGGTACACGACGCGGCATGCGCGCATGCGGCGACACCCACTCCACTTTCCACCCGTTGCCGTTCACCACCGCCTTTGCGGTGTCGATCACAAAGTGGGCGCGGTAATAAGAGCCGATCCTTTCGTAGGTGTCGATCCAGACGCCGGCCTTAACCGCCGAATCGAGCATGATCCGGTTGTTGGCCGGAGTCATGCTGTACTGGTCAGGGTTGGCGCCGACGTCATGCAGGATCGTGATGTACCAACGATTATTGGTCTTAGCACTGTTAATTCGCGTCAACGCTGTCGGGGCGCTGGTCGGGCCAAGAATCTCACCTTGGATGTTCATCCAGTCGCTCGGCTGGGTTCCCCAATTGAGCGTGGGATTCGCGCAACCACGTGCCATGAAGTGTTCCGTGTTGATGACGCTTTTTCCGCTCGTCCCGGGCATAGCGCAGTTCGGATATGCAAACGTCGTCGCTTGAATCACTGTATCGAGACCGCGCAATGTGTCGGCCATCGGCTTGATGTTCGCCGACGCATTGCCATCCGTAATACTGACATGGCTGTAAGTGTGATTCGTTAGCTCATGTCCATTTCGCGCAGCTTGAAGCCAAGCACTCTTGCGCTGATTGAAGTCGCCGATATTCTGGATCGAAATGAAGAACGTCGCTTTGATGCCGAGAGAATCCAACTGGGGAATCAAGTTGGGAATCTGACTGGTACGCGCGTCATCGTACGTGAAACTCACCGCGCCGGTCTTGCCATTCCACGGCACGGTTGTGACCGGGGCCGCGAAGGCGGCAGAAGCGACGATTGAGAAACACGCGGAGAGAAGCGAAACTTTAAATGCTTTCATGGTCGTCCTACTTCCCCGCGCCAACGCGCGCGGCGTTGGGCTTCACGTAATAAACACCAGCCGGCAAGGCGCCGTTGGCGCCGATGCGCACCGTCTTACCACTCACTGAGCTCACCTGCTTACCCCACATCCACTCCGGCGCGCGACCGCCCGTCAAATGCACGCGACGCGTAACACCGGGAACTGCACGACCGAAACCGCCGTCGCGTGCTGGTGCCAGAGAGGTCACGATGGGCAACAACGCACGGTGCACCTTGCGCGCGATACTGTCTTGGCCGGCTTTGTTGGGGTGCACACCATCGGGGGCAAGCGACTGCAATCCCACAAAGGGTGTGTATAAGTCGATCACGCTCACAACCTGGGTGGGGCGCGAGGTGGCGATCACATCGATCGCCGGGCCGAGTGAATCACGGATGATATCACCATTCATGCCGCTGGTATC
>JBIIWL010000153.1:0-5099 GCA_044338885.1 Fibrobacteria bacterium | reverse complement strand
GGAAGGCCCAGTTTCCGTTCACGCGCCAAGCGGGGAACGCCTTGAACAACACGAATTTCGGCTTGGGGGTCATGTTGTTGTACACCGTATCGATGAAGTAGCGATAATCGTTGATGAAGCGTTGGCCCTGCCAAAAATATTTGCGGGCGTCGTTGGTGCCCAGTTTAACCGTGATGTAATGCGGCTTGAACATGAACAGCGTATCCATCTGATTCTTGTCCGTGACGTAGGATTTGAAGGACGCGCTCGCGGCAGGCAACTGCGCGCGCTGCATCCACCACCCACTCTTCCCGCCGTTCCACACATAGTACCGCTTGCCCAGCAGCATGTTGAGGCGGTAAGCGTAGGCATCTTTCACCGTAACGCCGCTGGTCGTGCCCGCGGCTTGCGTAATGCTATTGCCCACGCACAGGATGCGAATCGACTGATCAACGAAGGCGCGGAAGACAAGCTTGCCGAGGGTATCGTTGGCCGCCGTAGTGGGCACGATGCTATCGGTAAACAAGCTCTGGCGCGCGACCATGGGCGCGTGCAAGTTGACCGTATCGGCGCCCTTTTCGAGCGCGATGGCGCGGAGCTTGGGGAGAATCGAATTGGCAATGATCGAGCCGCGACGAAGGCCTGGGTCTTGCGGTGCCGCTTCGCTCTTCCACACCGGCGTCGGGAACACGATGACGATGCGCGGTTGTGACGGCATGGTCGCTAGCGTGTCGATCAAAGCCTTAAAGTCGTTGACGAAGCTGACACTGTCGTCCCAGTTGATCGGCTTGGAGTCAGCCGCACCGAGGTTGATACTGATGATGTCGGGCTGATAGGCAAACACTTGAGCGAGTCGACCTGAGGTCCAATAGCTCGAGTCGCCGCTGCGCAGGGCGGTCCCGCCGGCATGGCCATAGTTGATGATACTATCGGCGGGAAGCCGCACGCCTGTGCGTGCGGGCCATCCGGCGGCCGACACGGCATCGCCGATGGCCGCCCAGCGCAGCGTACGCACGGTTTGTGCCTCCGGGGCGCCGACCGAAGCCAACAGTGAGAGAGCCGCAAGAGAAGGAAGGACGCAGTGGCGGAGGGACATCATACTCTTAATCCTTAGTCGTGATCGGAACATTTAACGTCGACCCGGCCGCGCGGCGTGCGCGCGCCGCCGAACCCGTGCGGCCGAGCGCATCGGGGGCCACATCGAGGCGGTACGCATGAGTCGGGGCCTTCAACCGTGCGGTCGGCGCGCGGAGCGCCGTCGTATAACCGTTCAGGTTCATCCAGACGCGGAGGCTATCCATACGACCCGTGCTATTGGGATCATGCGTGCCGCCCGTGATCACCACGGTTTTGACCGCCACGCCTTTTGAGATCAACGAGTCGCGGTAAGAGGTGCTGTTCAGCGTATTCACCACGTTGTCGGCCGTACCCCAGTTCAAGAACGCTGGCGGCGTTTGAGCAGTAACCTGTTTCTCATTTGAGGTATAATCGACCAAGGTCGTGCTCGGGCTCGTGCCGATGTAAATATCGCGGCCTGGTTTATAGGCGTACGCGGTCGACGTGCCAGGCACATATTGAACCATGGTCGTCATCGGGTAAATCAGCCCCTGAAAATTGGGGCGGCTTGAAACGCGGTCGATCGAATCTTTGGGGCCGGGGTACCAATGCGGGCCGTTGGTGGCATTGGAATCCAGCAACCCAGAATCGAAATGAGTTGCAGCCGTTGAGGCCACATGGCCGCCGGCCGAAAAGCCGAGAACGCCAATGCGATTGGGGTCGACGTTATAGCTCGCCGCATTGGCGCGCACCCAACGCACCGCACGCTGCACATCCCACATCGCGTGAGGGTAACCGTAAGGCTTGACGCGATAGCGCAAAATGAAAACCGTAATGCCGTTATTGCTTAACGTGGTCGCTGCAGGCGTCCCTTCGCTGCCCCACGGAGACAGGTTATCGTACCCGCCACCGGGGATCACGATCATCGCCGCCCCGTTGGGGGTGGTGGGGCGGTACTCAAGCAGCCAGGGATTGCGGACGCTATCGGTCGCCGAGTAGGTCGACGGGTCCGCAATCGTGGAAGGTTTTGGAGAGGCGATCGGCGCCTTCTGCGTGCCCCAGAGAAAGAGTCTGGTTTTATTGCTCGGAACCGTTTGCGCTTGACTCACCCCGGTGAGGCCCACACAAAACACCCCCAAGGCCGCGACGAAAAGGCGCGCCTTACCCCCCAAAATCACCTGTGCACTGTTCATGGACTCCCCAAAAATTGAAGTCCCCTAAACCTATCGCGAGAGGCGGTGCTTTACAACGCGTTCTCTCTCCAAATTCCGATCAACGGGGCCACTTTGGTATAAAATTCGACTGATTCAACAACAAAATCCGCCTTTGGGGCCATTCGAACCGCACGCGGCCGCACAAAGGGGTCCCCCACCACAGGAACCCGGCCCCGTGGAATGCCCTGCACGCGGTCATGGCGAAAAACGGGCGGACCGACTCGCGCCGGGCAAAGTGCACTGCACGGCCGCCGAGGAGTTTGGGTGGTGCGAGGCTCCCCGTTCAGGAATGCCTCAAATCAGGGAGGCGCGGCGACGGCCTGCGCAGGGCGCATGTTTGAATAGACTAACCGCACCATCTTTGGGTCGCTCTCGGCGTCGTGGAGGCTTGAGCGCCCCCGAAACTCGGCCATGCGCCGCGTGGCCGGGTCGAACCAGACGCGCGTGGGCGCGACCACCAACCGTAACGCGGCATGCCGCGCTTGCGCCACAAAGGCCACGCGGCCCTCGTGGTCTGCGCCCGCGTCGCGGAACAGTTCGAGCGCAAACCAGTCAAGCCGCGACACGGCGACAAAGTGAAACGGTACGCGCGCGCCCGCCATGAGCGTATCCCAATGCGCGCGCACGAAGGGGACGAAGCCTCCGTCGACCACCGCTGGCGCGGGTACGTGCAGGGTTTTTTCGCGCAGCGGCGCGCCGGTCTTCTTACGCATGAAGGCGCGTATGATCACCGTCGAAGCCTGCGCGGGGCTGCGCGAATCGGCTCCTTCTTCATACCCGGTCAGACGATCGCGAAAGCGGTAACCGGGACGCCAGGCCTCGCGACCAGGACCGAAATCAAGGGTGCGCTCGGCGCGCAGCGTTCCATTCCGTTCACGATAACTGGTGCGCACCTGCACGGGTTCTCCCTCACGCAAGCGCAGCACGTAGTACTCGGTGTAGGCCACCGTCGTGTCACCGACATAAACGCCGCGACCGGTGTACACAAATTCGGTTTCAGCAGAGCGAGGCGTCGAGGCCGGTTGTGCGAAGGCACAAATGGCCCCGCCGCACAGCACGAGCACCAGTGCGAGCAAAGCAACTCGTGAGTTCGATTTGAAGTGCGAGATCATGCCTGCAATTTAAGGACAAATGAGCCCGTGCGGCACTGGGGTGTTTTTAAACCCGGGATCGAAACACAATGGTATCGACGGGCCCGCAGCCCCCACAGACCCCAGAGCCCCAAAAGCCCCAACCCCTCCCCCCCATATCTGCTATATTGGCGTCCGGATCATCGTGTACCGCCTGTCGCGTGCGCACGCTTCCCCGAAAACATGGCATTCTCAGAAGAAGAAAAAGACCTCGTCGTCCAATCGCTGCAGTTTTACCTCCAGCAGGCCGGTGCGCAATTGCCACCGCAGGCCGTGCAGCAGTTGATGGTTATGGCGAAAAGCATTGTGGGTAAGCTCGATCAAGCGGGTGCCGCAGCCCCTGGTGCGGGCGAGCCGCCGCCGGGCATTTCGCGCGAATGGTTCGATGGGGTATGCGTCTCCTGCCCCCAAAAAACTGCTACGGGCTGTGCCGATAAAATCACGGCCAAATTCCCCGGTAAATGCGACCCGATTCTGATTTACGAACGCAGTAAACCCGCCCAAACTTTAGGTTCGGAACCCGCCAGCGTCGTAGACGCCGCGCCGGTCTGACCCGCTCTTTGCCCCCTTGCCACACGATTGAAGTGTGGCTTTATCGAAAGACCTCATGACCGCATTGCACGCACCCACGGAAAAGTCCGTACTGGACATCATCCGCGCCGGGCAAGGCCCCGTCGCTTGGCCGCGCCTGATGGTGGCCTTGGTGACCAGCCTCGAAGAAGAACGCGTGCTGAAAAAGCTGCTGAAAAAAATGGTGGCCAGCGGCCGCATCGTCAAACTCAAAGGCAAGCGGTACATCATGCCGCCCGAAGGGTCTGCCATCGTCACCGAAACCGGTGAGACGACCACTGATACCACCGAGACGGGCGCCGCAAGCGCGGCTCACAAGGCGAGCGAATCAGGATCAAAGGACGAAGCCAAGGGTCGCGACAAGCCGACCGAGGGCATCATCGCCCGCGTGGTGCGCGAGGGAAAGTTCTTGTTTGCGGTCACAGGCGAAGGGCGTAGCCGCATTAAATACGTGCTCCCGCGCGGTGAAGCCGGCACGGCCAAACCCGGCGAGATGGTGCGCATCAAGCCGCTCGATCGTAAAGGCCCGTTTGGTTACCCCGCCGCCAAAGTGATCGCCTCCAAGCGCGGCGAAAAGCCCCTTGATAGCGACTTTGAGGCCGTGTCGCGCGCGTTCTTCAAACGCCACGGCATACCGCTCGGGTACCCCAAAAAGGCCCTCGCCGAGGCCGCCGATCAGCCCGAACCGCTGTGGGAAAACCACAAGAAGCGCCGTGACATGCGCGACGAATACATCGTCACCATCGACCCGCCCGATGCCAAAGATCACGATGATGCGCTCTCTCTCGAAAAGTTGCCCGACGGTCGTTGGAAGCTCGGCGTCCACATCGCCGACGTGTCCGAATACGTGTCGCTCGACGGCGCCCTCGACGAAGAGGCACTGAGCCGCGCCTACACGCAATACCTGCCGTGGACGGCCGCGCCCATGCTGCCTCAGCGCCTCTCGGGCGACTTGTGCAGCTTGCTTGAAGGCAAAGACCGCCTCGCGTTCTCCTGCTTTATGGAAGTCGATGCCGATGGGACCCTGGGCGCCTATCACTTTGAAGAAACCTTCATCCGCGTCGCACGCTTTCATTCGTACCAAGAAGCGCAGGGCCTCAAAGAACAGGGTGAGCCGTTCTTGTGCCTGCTCTCCGAATTCACCGACGCG
>JBIIWL010000062.1:0-8689 GCA_044338885.1 Fibrobacteria bacterium | reverse complement strand
CATCGAGGAACACTTTACGGCCCAACTGACGACCAGACAAGGCACGTAAAAACACGGCAGTATAGGGGTTGACCATGTAGACGCGGTCATAGGTATTGGCGGCGAGGTGGAACCTCAGGGAGAGTGCCACGGTGAAGCCGGTCAATAAGCTCCCGATGCCTCCCAGTGTTCCGCCTCGGATACGCAACACATTTTCAAAGACGTAGATCCAATCGATGATCGGCAGCCGGTGTTGTGTGAGCGGCGCGGTAAGGCCGTAATAGCTTTCGATTGTGGTCTCGCGTGTGATGCCATCGCGCCATTGACCCATGCGGCGCGGGTACACGAGGACGACTTCGGCCCCGTTCTCTTCGAAGGCCCGGCACATTTGCACGGAAAATATGCCGTGCGCTTTTTCGGACGGCATGCGTCCATCCACTACATAAGCGATCTTCATGATTGACCCACCACATCTTTCAATTCGCGGACAATACGCCGCGCCAAACCGTCTAAGCCATGATGCTCCCTCACGGAAGCCACCACGCGCTCCAAATCGGCGGCGTGGCGTGTACCCTGTTCGATCCAGTGTTCAATGGCCTTTGCCACGATCACAGGGTCGTTGCCTTCTAAAACGAACGGCGTCGGGTCAACCCCAGCGTCTTTAAATACGGGAGTGAAGGCACGATTGTAAACCACACACGGCACACCAGCGGCTAAGCATTCGAGAATCGCTTTATCCAACGACATCGTTTCTGACAGGCTGACCATGAGGTCGGCTTGCGATACCCATTCGCCGACCTTGCCGTGACGTACCTCACCCGTAAAATGAACCAACTCGCGTACGCCCAATTCTTCGCATAACGTCGGCAAGGTGCGGGCGTAGACCTCGTCTTTGCCTTGTAAAGGGCCGCCGACTAACACGAGCTTTACGGCCCCAGCGGGGTGCGCGGTGACCACGCGGGCAAAGGCTCTGATGATGCCCGCCACGTTTTTGATTTCAGACAAACGGCCGACGGACACCATGGTGAACGGGCCCGCGGGGCCCAAGCGTGCGTGGGAAAATTTGCCGAGAGAAATGCCTTGCCCCACATACCGTACTTTCGAACTGGGGATTTGAAACCCTTCGGGCCCTGAGGTGACAACGCGTGCCGCGAGCACGTGCGCGAGTTTCAACGTGGAGGTCACCGATTTATGAGCATACCACAGCACGATCGGGATACGCCGTAGACGGAGCATCGGATACCCGAGCACGGTGAACAAGGGCATCATGTGTGCAAAACACACGTCAATGTTGGTTGTCCTGAGGATGCCCACTAGAAGGCGATAAAATTCGAAGAGGCGACGGGCCTCTGAATACCCTTTTTCGCGCCCCACACTGTAGACCTCGACATTATCGGCGACGACGACACGGCCCGTCTGCATGGTCACGACAATCACGCGATCGAAGTGGGTGGCCAATGCATTGACCCAATCGGTGGTGAAGCCGAGCACGCCGTCGTCGGCGTCTGTTTTCAGGTTGAACAGCAGCAGATTCATGAGGGCTTCGCGAGACTTTCCCATATTAGAATTTGCTTGCGCATCGAGTCTTCGAGCGAATCCAAAGTGGCTGCAATGTGCGCACGCGCCGCAGCCCCAAAGGCCTCGCGCTTTTGAACGTCAACGGTTAATTCTACAAGACGGTCGGCAAACGCCTCAACGTCACCGATCGGTGTGATATACCCTGACCGGCCGTCTGCGACCCCTTCATCTGACCCACTCACGGCGGTGGTCACAACCGGGACACCCGCGGCGGCCGCCTCCATCAGGACGCGCGCATACCCTTCATAAAATGAGGACAAAACCAAGATATCTGCATTCGCGTAAACCGACGGTATTTCAGACACAGGTCGAAACCCGTGAAAAGTGACGGCGGTGGCACCTACACCTTGTGCCAACAGACCTTCAAAAAGGGTACGCTCGCGACCTTCGCCGTAAATATGAAGCTCAACCGCTACACCCGCTGAGGCGGCGGCGTTAAAGGTGCGATGAAACGCATCCGCCAACAGCGGCAGATTTTTTTGGCGCTCAAGCCGCCCCAAGAACACCAGGCGCACCGGGTTTCCTACGGGCCGGTCTATACGCTCGAGTTTCATGAGCGACTCAAGATGGGAAGGCACCACGGGTCGGCAATGGACCGGGATACCCGGGCCCAGGGCGCGCCGCAACGATGTGGCGGTCATGTTTCCGTCGACCTGAACAGAATTGGCGCGCCGCAAGACCCAACGCCCCACCGGGGCGATCAGGCGATGATACCATGCCGAGCCGACCCAGTAGGGATCAAACACGTTGGGGCCATAGATGCAGACATTCACAGGCTTTTTAAACAACCGACCCAGCACCACGCACACCGTACCAGTCAGGATGGCGTCTTGTGCTTGCAGTACATCCACACGCTCGCGTTTGAGGATGCGACGGCCCATCAGGAACATGCGGATAAAACTATCGAAGGTCGACCACGCATGGGTCGGCCACAACGTCATGTTGCCGTCCACCACGGGGGATAAACCGTGCCGTTTGTAGGAGTTGGTGATCAACCAATATTTTTCAAGGTGCGAGGCGTAATGCGCCAGGCGCGCGCGCGTATCTGCGCCGCCCGCAGGGTCCCACATTTCGCGCGTGAACCCGAAAGAGAGTACCGAAATTTTGGGGGTCATCGCTTCGGCCCTCGGGCGGCGGCGACTAAGGTTTGAATGGTGGAGCTCACCATGGTGTCAAACCCGAATTGTTGACGCAGCTTCTCGGTGGCGGCCGTCGCCAGCTGGCGCGCGCGCGCTGGATCTTTGGCCAATAAAGACAACGCGGCGGACAAGGCCTCATCGTCGCCGGAGCGGATTAGAATACCCGTGGTTCCATCCTCAACCGCTTCAGAAGTACCGCCCACGCGCGTGGCGATCACCGGGGCTCCTTCGCGCATGGCTTCCAACACGACGTGCGGCAAGCCTTCGTATGACGAATTCAACACAAAGGCCCCGGCACGGCGCAACAAGCCTGAGACGGTGGCTTCGTCGACGTTTCCATGGAAGACGACGCGTTCACCCAGACCCAGCGCCTGTGCGAGTCGTTCATAGTCGGCGCGGAACGGGCCATCGCCCGCGATCTCTAAGCGCTGACCCGGCAAACTCGCGGTGACGCGGAGTAGTCCCTCGATACCCTTCCAGGGCATCAGACGGCAGACGGTCACCGCGAGGTCATTTTCACGCACGACGTCGGGAACCGGAGGTTGAGGCGAGACCGCGTTATACACGACTTTCACCTTAGCGGGGTCGCAGCCCCAGCCGAGTACGATGCTTTCGAGATACCGGCTGGGGACGATGATCGTGGTGGCCCGACGCACATGCAGATCACGCAAACGATCCAACACCCAACAGCGCCAGCTTTTGGGCGCCGTTTGGTATTCGTCGATCGTGCCTTTGAACCAGCCTTTATAGCGGGCTTTTTCCCAAGCCGGGTCGCCTACGATTTTTTGCACGAGAGGCTTGCCCGCCAAGCGCGCGGCCAACCAGGCCTCTAGCCCCAAACCGTTGGCATAGACCACATCCGATTGACGCGCCATGCGATAGGCTGTGACAACGGTGCGCAAGGCACGAACCGGGAGCGCTTCGCCGCGGCGCAAGCGGCGCACAGGAAAGGCGTACACATCGCGGGCTGCAGCGTGTGGGTCATCGCTTAAACACAACACGTCAACGTGATGTCCACGAGACATGATCTCGCGCGATATCTTAGGCACCGAGCGGGCTGGGCCGCCGATATCGGGCGGGAAAATTCCCGCCACCAAGGTGATTCGAATGTTTTGGTTGTCAGTGGTTTTGGTCATTGTGATTTCAGCCAAGGTGAGAACAATTCAAGCGGCCTAGACAGCCTTTATTCTGAGGGGCGCGCTACGGCGGCGTGAGCGATGGTACGCGCGACCGGGTCGTCAGGCGTGCGCCGCAAGAGTGTGAGACCGATGATCAGTAAAGGAAAGAAGGGGGCGAAGTATCGGTCCTTGGTGCCGCTTTGGCCAGTAAAGCGGTAGCCAATGATGAGCAAAACCAAAAGACCCGCGTTGAGGTAGGCGTTTCCCCTAAAGCTACCACTGCGCCGTCCCGTTTTTATGATGCGTAACCACACCGAGTAATAGGCTATACCGTACACGGTATAGAATACGCCCCAAATATCGCTCAGGGGTAGGAGGACGAAGGGTATGGGCAGTAAGGCACCCACAATCGGCCCAAGCACGCGGCGCGTCACCTCGTTGGCGTACACGAGCGAGTATAACATGCCGGCAGAATCGGCGCCGATCAGCCAGTCGGCATAGGCCGTTGGGGCGACGAGCAATATGGCCAGCACGATGACGGCAAGTGCCGGCCACCGCATTGTGCGGAGACGCACCATGCGAAACACGAGGTAAACCAACCCAACCAATACCAAGTATTCAAGCCTTAGGAAGCCGAGAAACAACAAGACGGGCACTTTGGCGATCCAACCCTTGCCGCGCGTTTGCACCAGCAGCAACAAAATGGCGGTCTCTGTAAAAGATTCTTTAAAGTGCGTGGCGCAGAAGTACAGAGAGGCGGGGTTCCAGATCAAAGCGCGCCGCGCATCGTGAAGCCCGTTGTGTTTGATCAGGGCGGCATACGCCGCGGCGTTGACGAGGCATTGAATCAGTACGATGAAAAAAGGATTATCCCACAGCACGTACAAGGCGCCGTGCACTAACACGATACTCAGCCCTGAATCACCAAGGATGGATTCGAGGTTGCCGTCGAAAAACTGCTGCACCACCGCGACCAAACGCGTATAGGTAAAGCCCACCTCCATAAGCCCGAGGTGTTCCATACGCAAGGCGAGCGACGCATTGTCAGGCTCTACGATGAGGTCGCGGAGGTAGCCGCCCAATGCCTGATAGATTTGAGGGTCGCCACCGGAGCCGACGTACCCCATCGCCGTGAAGACCAAGGCAAGCAAGAGCCTGGGCCATAGGAAGGCGAAAAACAGGGCGGGGTAACTAGGAGACTTGAGCTCTGACATGCCTATTTGGCTTTCTGAAGCGTGAGCGGCATGCGATCCCGATTATTCGGACTTGCGGCCGCCATAAATCCAGAGACGAACCAATGCTGCACCGAGGCTGTAATAGGTCACACACAGGCCGAGCACGAGGCCCGCGCCGAAAAAGACCAGAACGATCTTACGACGGCTGGGGGCCAACTTTTGTTCGAACAAGGCGGGTGCTTCCACCACTTCAAAGGCGCGATTGCGAACCAAGTAAGAGCGATCAATTTCAGTCGAAATCAGGTTTTGCATTTTCATCCGAAGCGTGGGGTCTTCGGTGCTCATGAGTTCTCGCTCCATGAAGGCACGGTTGGAGTCGGCATCCTGTTTTTCAACCTGGCGCATCAAATAGTTTAGGCGTTCGAGGTATGTCGCCAACAAGATCTGCGCTCTCACGGGGTCATTCATTTTCACTTGCGCCGCGAGCGTGCCTTCACGGATCGAAGACCGGACGACAAGCCTATTTTGTAATGCGCCCGCCTGTTTGAGGCGAGAGGGTGGCTTTTCGTTGGCCTTCCAGCGACCGGCGACGGAATCCCATTCTTCAGGGTACAGCCACCCTAAGAACTCGGGGTGAGCGTCGAGCACATCGAGCGCGAGGTCACGGCTTTTAAATGACCCTTCAAGTTTGGTGAGTTGAGCACCCGCTTGACCGGTCAGGTTTCCGAGCCCCAACAGAGACGGCTGCGCCGCCTCGCGCGGGCGAATGGTGGCGTTGGATTGGTAGACGGGCGGAACGATATAGGCCACACCTACACCGATAAGGGCCGCCAAGACTCCGAGGCCTAAGATGGTCAGCCAACGAGATTTGATCTGTGTGATGTGCTCAATGGGCGTCATTTCGAGAAGCCCCGGCACTCGCGCGCCCGAAGTGGCACCTTGAGTCCGATTCATTGATTCCTCCCTAACGGCGCCTGCTCTGCGGGGAATAGCGGCTTACCGGTGACATCCTCGAGCGCGTGTTCGAGGTAGCCGATATTGTAGTGCGCCGAAAATTCGCGAACGGCATACGCTGAAGCGCGTTCGCCGTATTGCAAACGTAGTTTTTCGTCACGGAGCAAGTCGCGAACATCCTCACAAAATTGCCCAAAAACACGTGAATAGCGGCCCAATCCCCTTTGTTCCAACAAACCTTCCGGGTCGAAGCGCAGGCTCACGACAGGCTTACCCTGGAGCCACGCTTGAATGCAGTTGTTGGGAAAGCCTTCTGGTTCGCAGGTGTGAACGAGCAATTGCGAAGCCGCCAGTATGCCGTTGACTTCGGTCAGGGTCTTTGCACCGAGGTAGTGAAAGTTGTCCGCTTTCGTCCATTCATCAATTCGAAGGGTGTAGGCCGGGTCTTGGACTGCACCAACCATTAAAAAGTCCACGCCAATATCCCGAAGCTCTGCGGATAATCTGAAAAAATCTTCTGGTCGTTTGCGCGACTTGATGTTGGCCACCCAGACGACGAATGGTTTGGGCCAGGAGAAGGGGACGGCCTCGGTTCGCATCGAGTTATGAATCACTCGCCTTTTAAGGCAAGGCACGCCCTCGAGAAAATCACGATTGTTGCTGATGACCATATCGGTAAAAAGCGGAATCGCCATGAAGTTAAAAGCTTGTCGCAAGGGAGCCGTTACTTTGAGGCCCCATCGTGCGATACTACGCGGTGTCGGCGGCCAGGGTAAGGCCGGAAAGCTGTGCCCGTAAGTCGATTGCCACGGCAGGCCATCCGCCACGTGACTCAGCGAGTGCACAAATCGTGCGCCAGAAAGTTTGGCGGCCAAGGCTACACCCAAAAGCCCTAATTTTCCGTGACGCCAGTAGACCACGTCGGGTCGAAATTGGCGAAAGGCCTTCAGGAAAGCCCAGAACCCAGGACGAGCAATGGAGCGCACCGTGTAGGCCACGTCATAGGCTCTTGGTTTGCCCCAAGCTGCGAAATATTCAACCTCGTGCCCGCGAGCCGTAAGCGCTTCGGCAATGAGGTCACATTGGATCTCACTGCCGCCGAGGCTGTCATGCGGGTGCCTGTTGACTATGACAATTTTCATTGGGCCTTACCGGACAACCAGTAGTTGTGGCGTACCGTCCACATGTCGCCCATGCGGTAATCGATGTCGTTGGGACGGAAAGGCTCCATACCGGCACCGGGGTAGTGAGTGAGTTCCCCAACATAAAGGCGATCGCCCAGAGTATAGAGATCGACGCGTACAAAATCGAAATCACGCGACAGTTCTTTGGAGAGGGCCAACATGCGGTCGAAGCTGGCGGGCTTTTCTTCCCAGGGCCCGCGTTTGAAGATGTAGGCGGCAGGAATGAGGTTCCAGTTTTCGTCGAACAGGCTGCGAGAGTGGTCTTCGTAGCGTTCGTAGTCCACTTGAATCATGGCGCATTCACCATGGAACATATGGAATTTATAGTCCTTTGGAATGTTGCCTTGGTCGTCTTTGAGGAGTTCCTCAACCACGACCATTCGCTTCATTTTGCCGTAGGCCCATTCATACTTGTAGCGGCCGTAGGGGAGTTTGAGCCAATCAGAGCAGGCTTTTATAATGGTGGCGGGTTGGGTATCGTGGTTGCGCACGACGATGTTCCATCCGGAGCCATAGCTGATTTTGACGATGTAGTCGGGGGGGAGTTTGTCAAAGGGTATGGTTTGGGGGTCATCGGTGGCGTACAACAAGGGCACCAAATATTCTGCCGCACGCTCTTTTCCCAAGCATTGTTCGACATACCCCCGCAAGCTGTATTTGTCGCCCGTAATTGGCAGCAGCGGATTGCGGTCGAAGAGCTTTTTCCAAATCACCTTTTCGTTGAACGTGCGCGGCGCTTTCAGGTTCAACGGGTAACCTTGACGCTTCAAGAAACGACGCTTTTCCCAGTAATACCCCAGCAGCGGGTCTGTGATGCTACCCAGTTCCTTACGAGTCACATAAAACGCCCCGTGGAGGGATTTGAGAATTCGATAAATAAGGGAATCACGATTCATTCTTTTTTCCTCCACGAACGCCTCGTCTTTTGGCAAAGGCGAGCTTTAACGATTCGACCCAAAGTTCCCTGTGACTCGCACAACGCATTCCATTCAGTTGCTTGAGCAACCACAGATCGGAGGAGTATCCTTTGCGGAATAAATAACTGAAGTACTTCCTTACCTTGATTGGTATCGCTGCCATGGAGTACATGAAGACATAGCCTTCACTTTTTTTGGCAACGAGGTTATTCCACCAAGTCGAATAATGTGCTACACCTGATTGACGCAAATTTTCAGCGCGCAGCGACACGTATGATTCAGCCTCTTCTGGGCTCAGATTTCGTATCAGGGATGCCTTGTAATCAATCTTAAATGGGATTTCTTTAACGGCTACTTCACCCGAAGCAATGGATAATTCGACCACTGAACCAAAATATTGCCAATCTTTGATTTTAGGCGTTGGCAACCAAAAATCCCCTACCGACCACACAATGGGAGCGCCCTTATAACTATCGGTAAATCCAGGAACATGAGGGTGATGTGTGATCACCGCAGACGCGCCACAATCAATGACCCAGCGGCATAATTTGATGAAGTGCGGGGGCGGCAAATGCTCGTATTCGACGCCTCCATGAGCGAGAACAATGACAACGCGGCCAGCATCCTTCTCGGACTTAATCGCTC
>JBIIWL010000061.1:0-8721 GCA_044338885.1 Fibrobacteria bacterium | reverse complement strand
CGCACTGCACATTTCTTAACCCTGGCCCTCACCGCCGCGCTCCTCGTCACAGGCTGCGGCAAAGCCACGGTCAGGCCCGGAACCTCGGATGACGGCTTTTCTCTCTCCATGCTGCGTTCCGCGCCCTCTGCGGTCATCATTGATGCCGAGGTCTCGTTTTCAGACCTGACGCCGTCGTATCAATCAGCATTTAATTCCCGCTTCGGGACCGAAGACTCACTCACCTCCTATTTGTCGGCGGTGTTGATCGATTCTCTAAACCGAGGCACACCCAGGGTTCCCGCCGCCCTCGCGCCGGCACTCAACCCGCGCCATATTCTGATCATACGCGACCTGGTGGTGGCACGTGGCGCGCGCGGGTTACCGTCAACTTTACTGCCGACCGGGGGACAAAAAAGCATGCAATCCGCCGGTGGCGGCACGAGCGAAAGTTGGACGGTGTCATTCGTGGTGAATGTATGGGAAAGCGCACGCGAGTTTCATGCGGACAGCGTTGTCGTCGATACGACATCATTTGAAGTGCCCGACAGCACTTCGGGTCTGCTTCGCTATTCGTTCGCCGTTTCAGGATCGGCCGATGTGCCCTTATATGCCTATAAGACGGCGCTGATCGAGGCCGTGAACGCCGCGGTGACGCAAACGGCGCGGCAATTGCGAAAGAATTGAATGCGAGGGCGAACTACCCAGACGTTCGCAATATTCGCAACACAGAAAGCTTCTTAGGCGATAAATTCCGCACCTAACCACACGATTTATTGGAGATGGCATGGTCTGGAATTCTCGAGCATCTATTCTGCAGGCTGCCATCGCGGCCTTTTCCGTTCTGACCGTTTTGACCGTCTCTGGTTGTGCGACGAAGCGGGTGACGATGTTTCACCAAGATCCCGATTTTAAAATGGAAGTCGTCAAGGAGAACAACGTTCTCCTGATCACGTCGTCCCAAGTGGCGGTCAAGGAGTTTAAGGCGTCCTACGCGGCCGTGTTTGGAGAAAGCGATTCGCTGCCACGACGTATCACTGAAACGGTTCGCGATAGTTTGACCCAGGCCGGAATGAAAGTCGCGGTAGACACGGCGTTAAATCGACTGTTTGCGCGTATGGAAGAGGGGCTTCCGACCGCGGAAGATGCCGCAGAACTTCGCACGAAATTGGCAGTGGTCGATGCGAAGTATGCCATGCGGATTCGCAGTGTCACGGTGTCGAATCAGGTTTCCAGAAACGGGGTGATGATGGCCCCGGCAGGCGGCGGTGGCACCATGATGGTGGGAGGCGGTAGCCAGGAGTCTTGCGTGATTCAATATGACGTCGATATTTGGGACACGACGACGCTGAAGAAGAAGGCCTCCGTCTCGGTGAATGGGAGCTCTAAAGTCTTCCTCTTTGCGTTTCAGACCTCGCTCATCAACGCGGTGGATGCCAGTGCGCGTCACCTCGTAGGCTATGTCCTCCGCAACCAGACAGACTTCCTGTAAGTGACAGCACTTAAGGCGGCTTTGGGTTTATAAAGCCTTCAGCCGCTCCACGGCGGCGCGGAGGGTCTCTTCTTTTTTGCAAAAGCAGAACCGCAACAAGTCTGTACGCCCGTTTTTGCCCGGCTTATAGAACGAAGAGCCGGGCACCACGGCCACGCCGACATCCTCGACCAATCGGCGCGCGAGGTCGACATCGTTTTTAGGACCCGTGCCGCGGGTGACCAAATGCGCCGAGGCATCCGCCATGATGTAGTAGGCACCGCGCGGCTTGAACGGCACAAACCCTGTAGCGGTTAACCCCTTCATCAAAAATTCGCGGCGCGCGCGATACTCGCGGGCCATACCGGAGTAGTAAGCCTTAGGCAACTCGAGCGCGCCTTGCACCGCCACTTGCAGCGGCGTCGCCGCGCACACGGTGAGAAAGTCGTGCACCTTGCGCAGCGACGCCGTCAGCGGTGCGGGCGCAATCGCCCAGCCCACGCGCCACCCCGTGACCCCATAGGTTTTAGACGCGCTGTTGATGGTCACCGTGCGGTCTTCAAGCCCGGGCACGGCGGCTGGGCTCACATGCTTGGCCCCATCATACAGAATGTGTTCATAGATCTCGTCGGCAAAAACCAGTGCACCCCACTTTTGGCAATGCTTCGAGATGAGGGCGAGCTCGTCGCGCGTAAACACCTTGCCGGTCGGGTTATGCGGCGTCGTGATGATCACCGCCGCGGTTTTAGGACCAAAGGCGCGGGCGAGCTCACCTTCGTCGAACGTCCATTCCGGACCGCGCAAGGTGACATGCACTGGCTTGGCACCCGAGAGGTAGCTATCAGGCTGATAGTTCTCGTAAAACGGTTGAAAGAGGATGACTTCTTTGCCTTCATCCACGAGACCCAAAAATGCACAGATCATCGCCTCCGTTGACCCGCAGGTCACGGTGATGTCGGTTTCGGGGTTCGCGATGATGCCGTTATAGGCTTTGGCTTTGCGCGCAATGGCGGTGCGCAGGCCCGGAGCGCCCCACGTGATGGAATACTGGTTGTGATCGTCGTGGATCGCGCGTTGCGACAGCTCTTTGAGTTCAGGGGGGCATGCAAAGTCAGGAAAGCCTTGCGCGAGGTTCACCGCGTCGTGGACGCGCGCAAGGCGGGTTTGTTCGCGGATGACCGATTCGGTAAACCGCGCCAAGCGATGGGAAGACACAATCGGTTGAATCTTCCGCGCCATGTTAGTCTCCCGGTCGACGTTGAAATAACAAAAGGCCCATCAGAGCCAATACACTGGATACCCCTGCCGCCACCTCACCTGCCGTACGCAGGGCGGTCACGATATGTTCGCCTTCTTCTTCATGCCCCGCGGTGCCCCCGTCGAGCGCCCGGAAGGTTTGGTCGTCAAGCGTCAGCGTGATGCCATAAAAGTGAACCACCTCATCGGATAATCCCGGAGAACTCGTAAGACCCGACGTCCATAATGGAAGGAGGGGCGCCGTGGCGATGATCTCATCGGACAAACCGGTCTCTTCGTGCAGCTCGCGCCTCGCCGTTTCGGCAGGGTCACCGCCCATTTCCACCATACCAGCCGGAAACTCGAGACTCCTCGAACCATCGCCCACACGGCGTTGCAGCACCATCAGAAACTTTCGTTCGCCCGTTGCACGATTCACACACTCGGGAACCACGACAGAGGCCGCACCTCGTACGAGCACATACGGCAGCATCGACCGGCCTTCAGGGTCCGTACCACGGGCTTCGAGTAGCGCAAACAAAGGCGTGCCGTTTCTACGGGCGAGTAAGTTGAGAGGCTCAAGAGACTCGATCGTCCAATCGCGTGACACAAGGGCGCTCTCCCACAGGCGGATCATCGGCCATTCGCGCCAGTCCGGGAAGCGTACCCCCTTTGTCTCGCTCACAACGAGACCCAGTCCTTCGGCTTCAGGAAGTACTCGGTCAACTGCTCTTCGGCGCTACCGGGCTGCGGCTTGTAACCGTAAATCCATTTACACAACGGCGGGAGAGACATGAGGATCGATTCGGTGCGGCCATCGGATTGCAACCCGAACAAAGTGCCGCGATCCCACACGAGGTTGAACTCGGCATACCGCGAGCGGCGATGCAACTGAAAGTCGCGCTGCGCGACACTAAACGGTTCGGCACGGCGCGCGGTGAAGGGGCGATACAGGTCAGGGAACAAACGGCCGAGGCCTTCGACAAAGGCCAGTTCACTCTCACGAGGGCCTCGGAGGTGATCAAAAAACAAACCGCCAACACCGCGCGCCTCTTGGCGGTGCTTGAGGTAGAAGTACTCGTCACACAACTTTTTGTAGGCCGCATAATCTCGGCCCGTATTTTCACAAAAAGCCTTTAGCGTGCGATGAAAATCAGCCACCATCGATTGCTCGGGGTAAAACGGCGTGAGGTCAACCCCGCCGCCGAACCAATGCACATCACCGGCCTCAAAGTAACGGATGTTCATGTGAATGGTGGGGACCAGAGGATTATGCGGGTGCATGACCAGGCTCACGCCTGTGGCAAAAAACGGTGTCCCATCAGGAATCTTAAACGCCGTCGCCGCCGAGGCCGGCAAAGACGCCCCAGTCAGCGCCGAAAAATTCACCCCACCCTTTTCAAGCAAATCCCCGCCGTCGTAGACGCGCGTACGCCCCCCGCCATCACCCTTTTCATAGGTCCAAGCATCTTCTTGAAACCCTTCGCCGTTCTCGGCATCTAAAAATGAACAGATATGATCCTGTACGGCCTTGAACCGCGCTGTGACTTCATCACGAAATGATTGCATGGATTAAAAACTAATTGGAGCGGGACGGTGGTCGGTAGACGGTAGACTGTGGATCCAAAGAAACACCTATCTGTGATCCACCTAAGCCTGCTTCACACCCAGCAACAGCACATTTCTCTCCATTTTGCAACAAAAGGCCATGGAAACCTACCATTCGATTGGCCTTCCTGCGTTAGCCACCGTCCACCGTCTACCAACCACCGTCAATTCTTCGTCCTCTTGGAAAAGTATCTTCCCCCCCCCTGGACACTCTCTCATTCTGGCAAAGCCTACCCTCGCATATGGACCCGGTCATTTTCCGCCTCGGGTCATTTCAGGTTCAATGGTACGGGGTGATGTACCTGGTGGCCTTCGCGGTGACCTACGTGCTCGCCATGTACCGCATCCGCACCGAGTCGACACGCTTTGGCATGTATGATACCGACTACATCCAAAGCCTGCTCACGTGGGCCTTCTTCGGCGTGCTCGTCGGCGGTCGATTCGGCTACGTGTTCTTCTACAACTTTGAGTACTACCTCGCGCACCCGCTTGAGGTGATTTTCCCGTTCCGCTCAGGCCCGGGCGGCCTGCAATTCACCGGTATCGCAGGCATGTCCTACCATGGCGGCCTGATCGGGTGTTTGGTGTTCTGCTATTGGTTCACGCGGCGGCAGCGCGCCCTGGTGGCCACCTTAAAACCCGCCGAAAAAATGCGGTTCGCCGCACGCGCCGATTACTGGCATTTGTGCGATCTATTCGGTGTGATTGTTCCGCTGGGTTATACCTTCGGGCGCATCGCCAACTTCATCAACGGTGAATTGTGGGGGCGCGCGACGGATTCTGCCGTGGGCATGTATTTCCCCGCCGCGCCGGGAGCGCTCCTCCGTCACCCTTCGCAACTGTATGAAGCGCTGCTTGAAGGTATCGTGCTCTTCGCCGTTCTGTGGAGCATCCGTCACCGTCCGTTTGCGAAGGGTTCCTTCGTGGGCTTTTACTTGATCGGGTACGGGTTCTTCCGGTTTTTCATCGAGTACTTCCGCGAACCCGACGCCCACCTCGGGTTAATGTGGTTCGGCGTGTTCTCGCAAGGTCAAATGCTATGCCTGACGATGATCGGCGTAGGCGCGGGGTTTGTGTGGTGGCGGGCGCGCGTCGCGCGCGGGTCGAAACCGTAGGGGCCAATCCTATTCGCCCTTAACGGCGTTTTCGCGAATAAGGGCGAATGGGATTCGCCCCTGCGAAATACGCCGTTACGACGGTTTCGACCCAATCCACCCCAATTCGGTCCATGCTTTAAACCACGCGCCTACGTTGCGTTCCATCGCTTTCAGGTCGCGCGGCGTAGCCGCCTTGGTGGCCGCGCGGAACATTTGGTCCAAGGTGCGCGGCACCTCTAAGGTGTTTAACAACAGGTATTCCGCGCGCGTGATCGGCTTCTCGTAAATCGTATCGTCATGGCGGTGAAGGCACACGCCATGCCCGCCGGCGCCGCCCTTGCGGCGCAGCGGTAACCGTGCCGTCAACGCCTCGTCCTCACGGCACAACGCACGGTAGCTGGTAAAATCCCAGTGCATCCACACCGGTGTGACGTGCGCGGCCCTGACCCATTTGACCGCCGCCACCGCGCCGGGGCGCGACACCCCCACTGGATCGACCACCCCCACACCCTGAGTGGAGTCGTCTACACCCGGCAGATCAAAAGCGCGCGAAAGCGCTTTGTCGTAACGCGCCGCTTCTAACACCTTATCGCGCAAGGCCGCGTCTTTTGAATGGAGTGTGGTCCGAAAACGGCGCTTGAGAAAGGCGGGAAACGCGACATCCAGGTCGGCCAAATACGGTGAGGCCGGAGGGTGTGCGTCGAGGAAGCGGATCACCCAACCGTTGAAGGCGTCGAGGCCGATCACATGCAACGTGCAGGGGTACTCCTCTTGCATGATGGTGATGAGGCGAAACCAATACTGACGGTTGTACACCTCTAGCCGGGCCAAGCCGCTGAGACCATTGACCGTGTTCAACTTCGCGTTGGCCTCACGCGCTAAACTCGGCCCCTCAACACCCTGCGGTATGGTCGCGTTACCCGCGCGCAAGGGGCGCGCGGCGGCGCGGCCAAGCCACCGTTGAAAATCGACCAGGGCCGCCGGCGGTTTGAGGCGCGGCGCCTTGATGGTTTTGGTGCGGGCCACTGATTTCTCAGAATTTTCTGAACGCGAAGAATACCGCGCCGAGGATGAACAAAAAGCTGACCCCGTGATTCCAGCGCAGGTCTTCTTTAAGGTACAGCACCGAGAATACCGCGAACACCACCAAGGTGATCACTTCTTGAATCACCTTCAGTTCCACCACGGCGAAGGTGCGTGCACCGATGCGGTTGGCGGGAACCTGCAAACAGTACTCGAAAAAGGCGATGCCCCAACTGGCCGCAATGGCAATCCACAGCGGGGAGGTTTTGTACTTGAGGTGGCCGTACCACGCAAACGTCATGAAAATGTTTGCAACCGTGAGCAGTAAAATCGCGCGCATGGGTGATGTTCTAAAAGGACGATTTAAAAAGGGTTATTGCCCCGTGGTCTGTGAATTTTCGGGGTCAACAAATCGATAGACCTTCTCACCCGGCTTGGCCATGCCCAATTCTTTACGGGCAAGTTTTTCGAGATAGGCCGTGTCTGTGAGCAGGCGCTTTTTCTCAACCAGCAATTCTTGACGGCGCATTTCAAGGCTGTCGATATCGCGCAAGATCTGGGCCTTTTGAGCGCGCAGATCGTTGATTTTCAGCACGCCCCGCGGGCCGGTAAGCACCTCGAATAAAAACACCAACGCGAGCACAGGAAGGGACCACAATAAAATGCGGCGCAATGGCTTGCGGGGCTGTGGCTCTGAGGAACGTGGAGGCATGGGGGGCAAAATACTTTATGGGGCCGTCATGCGTGGTTAATGGCCTGTGGCCTGTGGCCTGTGGCCAAAAAGGAAAACCCAATTGGGCTTTTAGCGATGGACCTCCTAGCGCCCCGTCTCCAACTTGTCGGGAGAGGGGGCGGGGTGAGGGCTATCGTCTGATGTCAGTCCTCCGGTAAACGGCACCGGGTAACCGCCGGACGAGGCCGCGCAGCTCGAGTAACAACAGAGCCTCGAGCAGCGCGGCGGCGACGCGCGCGGCAGGCCACACACCCTGTTCTGCGGCGCGCGCCGCCAGCGTGTCCAAAGGACACGCCTCGTCCTGGCCCCACAGAGTCAACACCGGGTCGCTCACCAGTTCGGGCACCGGCCCGCGCAACACGCGCGGCGCCGTGCGCCCCGTTGGTGTGGTGGCCTTAGCCTTTGGTTTTTTGCGCGACCCCGGGGCGCGCGGCGGGGTGCCCCGCGCGGCAGGATCGACAGGGTCATGCTCAATGATTTCGATCACATCCGCCGCGCAAGACGCCACCCGCGCGCCCTCGCCCAACAATGCGTTCGACCCGTTAGACATCGTGCTGAACACGGGTCCGGGCACGGCAAACAGCAAACGCTTTTGTGCGCGCGCATGATCAGCGGTCAGCAAGGCACCGCTTTGATCACCCGCTTCCACCACCACGACCGCGCGCGACAGCGCGCTGATCAAACGGTTGCGGCGCGGAAAATGCGAAGGCCAGGCGGGCGTGCCCGGCGGAAACTCAGAGAGGACCACACCGTGCGCGCCATCATGTGACTCAATACGCGCGCGGATCTCACGGTTCTCCACCGGGTAGTCGATGTCGAGGCCGCACCCAATTACCGCAATCGTGCGGCCGCCCGCATCAAGCGCGCCTTGGTGCGCGACCGCATCGGTGCCCAAGGCCAGGCCCGAGACCACGGTGTATCCCGCCGCCGCACAGTCGCGGGCAAAGACGCGCGCCGCCTCACGGCCGTAGGCCGTCGGCGTGCGCGTGCCGACCAGGGCCACCGCCCGCGCATCGACCGCTTCCCAGCGGCCCCGCAGGTAGACCAGCGGCGGCGGGGCCTCCACCTCGTTGAAAACACTAGGGTACCCCGGCCACCCCGGGGCCGTCACCGTAATGCCAAGGCCCTCACACTGGCCCACTAACAGACCCCACGCCCGGAGGTCTGGCCCCTTCACCAGCGAGGCGACCACCGCGTCCGACACAGGGGGGTGCGCCGCGCGCCACACCCCCTCATTCTGCTCGTAAACACATGCCGCCGACCCACACCGGGCTAAAAGTCGCGCCACGCCTTGATAACCGAGGCCATGTTGGGAGGCAAGACAGCCGTATAAGGCCTGATTTTCGGATAATAAGGAGAATTGTGGCATAGTGAACAAATATAGACTGCTTTTTATAACAGTATTTTAGGCCAGAGGGACGGTAGTAGTTAGACGGTGGTAGGTGGCAAGACATATACCGCGCCGTCGTTGTTCCAGAACCTTTTCCGCTTCTGACCCACAAACAGCCGGGCCTTGGATCTCATTCACAGTCAGCCGCCCCAACAAATTTCGGATGACCACCGTGTGGGTGCGT
>JBIIWL010000060.1:0-8925 GCA_044338885.1 Fibrobacteria bacterium | reverse complement strand
TTACGAAATACAAACTTTGGGGCTTGCCCCTCCAGCGTGCCACGATCCACCCACCATTGTTAGGCCACAGTTTTATTCACACCGAAAATTCGTGCTGCCTTCGGGGATTTGGTCCGGATACTTGCCGTCAAAGCACGCCGCGCAGTAATCCTCGGGGCCACCGGGGCCGGTCGCAAGCAATCCCTTGATGGACAAGTATTGCAGGCTGTCGGCACCGAGCAGTTTACGGGTTTCCTCTTGCGTCAGGCTGCCCGCGATCAATTCGGTTTTGGAAGGGAAATCCATCCCGTAGAAGCAGGGGTTGAGCACCGGCGGGGAGGAGATGCGGATGTGGACCTCACGGGCGCCGGCTTCGCGGAGCATTTTGGTCAGGAACTTCAACGTCGTGCCGCGTACGATGGAGTCATCCACCAGCACCACGCGCTTGTTGCGGAGCACGCCGGCGATGGGGTTGAACTTCATCTTCACCTTTTGCTCGCGTGCGTTTTGCGACGGGTCGATGAAGGTGCGGCCCACGTAGTGGTTACGCAAAAGCCCGATGTCGAACGGGATGCCCGATTCTTTGGCATAGCCCAGTGCGGCCGTATTACTCGAGTCAGGCACGGCGACGACCACGTCGGCCTGGGCCGGGTGTTCTTTCGCCAATTGCTTGCCGATCTTGCGGCGGATTTTGTCGCAGCTTTCGCCGAAGATGCGCGAGTCGGGGCGCGCGAAGTACACGAACTCGAAAATGCAGTGTGCTTTGCGCGGCTTTTCGTTGATCATGCGCGACTCGAGGCCATCCACATCGATGCGGCACAGTTCGCCGGGTTTGATATCGCGCACGTAGGACGCGCCAATCAGGTCGAGTGCACAAGTCTCTGAGGCCACCACCCAGGCTTCGCCGATTTTACCCAAGCAGAGCGGGCGGAAACCGAATCCGTCGCGTGCGACGTACAAGGCGTCAGGCGTCAAAAAGACGAGACAATACGATCCGGTGATCACCTGCAATGATTCGTCGATGGCATCCATCAACGTCTCTTTGCGAGACCGGGCGATTTGGTGGAGCAGCACCTCGGTATCGGATGTGCTTTGGAAAATGTGGCCCTGGTCTTCGAACGCAATGCGGATCTCAGGTGCGTTCACGAGGTTGCCGTTATGGGCGACCGCGATGGGGCCGCGCTTGGTGGCCACCAGCATGGGCTGGGCGTTGTTGATGTTGCTGCGGCCGGCAGTTGAGTAACGCACGTGGCCGATGGCGGCATTGCCGACGAGGGAGTCAATGGCCTTTTCGTCGGTGGTTAATCCGGTGACCAGGCCCATGCGTTTGGTGAGTTGGATGTCGGTACCGTCGGTGACGGCCACGCCCACGCTCTCTTGCCCGCGATGCTGCAACGAGTACAGTCCCATCAAAGTGCGACGCGCCACCTCGGGACCCCCGAAAATGCCGACTACGCCACACTCTTCGCCGAAACCGTCTTCCGCTGAGCTCATGAATATCCTGGGAAAAAGGGGGCCTAAAATATAGTTGGCGGAAGACCTAGTTTTGGCCCTGTTTTACCAGAGTCCTCTGGTAGGAAAACACCATTTTCCCACAACACCCCGTTCCAGTTATCTTTCCCTTGATTCCCGCATTTTTTGGAGAAAACCATGGTTTCACCCAATGGCGAATTTGACGCCCAAAATCAGCAGTCCATCAACATCGAGCTGCCAGAAGCTGTGGCCGAAGGCCTGTACGCCAATCTGTTCTTGGTGATGCACAACGGGTCCGAGTTCGTCCTCGATTGCGCCCGCTTGCTGCCCGGGCCGCCGAAAGGGAAAGTGCTGGCCCGCATCGTGATGACGCCATCGCACGCCAAATCGCTGGCCGCCAGCCTTCAGCAAAACATTTCGCAATATGAGCGGAACTTTGGCCCGATCATTCCGTTCGGGAACCCCGGCATGCCCCCGCAGGACGAGTTTTAAACCATGTCAAAAATCTTGTGCCTCGACATGGAGGGCGTACTCACGCCCGAGATTTGGTTGCATGTGCGCGACCGCAGCGGGATTGCCGAACTCAACCTCACCACGCGTGAGGTCAAGGATTATCGCGAGTTGATGGATCGCCGCGTGGAGATTTGTGCGAAGCACGGCCTCACGTTGCGCGACATCCAACGCTATATCGCCGAACTTGAGGTGCTTGACGGCGCGCGTGAATTTACCGACTGGGCGCGCTCCAAGTACCAGTTCGTGATTCTGTCCGACACGTTTTATGCCTTTGCCGACAACTTCATGCGACAGTTGGGAAACCCGACGTTGTTCTGCCACGATATCGCCCAGGATGAAGCCGCCGGGCGTTTGGTGTACACATTACGGCAAGAAAACCAGAAGATGCATGCGGTTGAGGCACTGCGTTCGCTGAACTTTCGCGTAGCGGCCGCCGGCGATTCATACAACGACATTCACATGTTGCGCGCCGCGCATACCGCGACCTTTTTTCGTGCACCCGATGGGATTCGCTCCGAGTTTCCCGAGTACGAGAACCTCACCGAGTTTTCGGAGCTCAAGGCGTGGGTGGAAGAGCATTTGTGACGAACTAGGTCAATCGTCCTCACCCCAGCCCCTCTCCAGCACAGCGAGAGAGGGGGCCCTTCCGTGGACGATACCCAAAAGTCCTTTGGGGTTTTCGTTTTTGGCCACTAGCCACTAGCCACTAGCCATAATCCCCCAATTTCCGCAATTCCCCCCGGGGGCATGCTTTTGAGGACTCTTTGTCCTCGTGGTTTTTGAAATACACCTGTATTATTTCGGAAATAGCGGTCATATTCCGTTACAAAGGTGCCGAAGGCTTCACGCCGGGATTGCGCCTCCCTGATTCCGGCTGCCCAGCGGCCTCATCAAAGGACGGAACACGATGTCGCTCTGGTCACCCGTTAAAATCTTTAGCCCAGTCGCTGTCGTCGCGGCGGCCCTCATGTTCGCGACCACGCCCGGCGCCCAAGGCACGACCGTGAACCTAAGCGGTATCGTTTTGGACACCGCCGGTCTACCCGTATCGGGTGTGGCAATCGCCTTGGAGAAAAACGGTCAGACGGCGACCAGCGGAGCCGACGGAAGTTTCGTGATCGGGTCTGCTACATCTCTAAGCGGTGGCTCAGTCGCCGCCTCGGCGGTCGCGGGGCTGCGTGATGGATTCCTATACCTCTCCTTGTCGCAGACAGAATTTTTACAAGTGACCGCCCACGGTTTGGATGGGCGCACCGAAGCCACGCTGAATCGTGTTTTAGGAGCTGGTCCTCATCGCCTGGCTGTGCCAACGGCCGGAAGCGGCGTGCAGTTTTATCGTATCCGCATGGGTGCCTATGAAGAGGTCCTTCGCGCCGTCAATGTTTCTGGCGCGGCCCGCGGTACGATTGCATATCGGGCTTCGGCAGCAGATGCCGTCTCCCCTCAGTTGGCGAAGCGCTCTGCGGGGGTCGCACTCTATGACCAGATCACCGCCACAAAAACCGGTTATTTGAAATCCTACGTCGCCATTCGCTCCTCCGATTCTACGGGTTTGCAAATCCGCATGCTGCCGACCGCCTATCCGAAGTTCAGCTTCTTCGTAACAAGCCTCAAAGCCATGCAAGATTTCTCCGGGAGCCAAAACGGTTTTGGGGGTGATTTCCGTTTCGGTGAAACGGGGGCGGGGGCGGGCCTTCGGGGTGCGGATAAATTGTGTGCCACCATAGCCGAGCGCAGCCTCACACATTCATCCTATAAAGGCTGGCGCGCGTTTCTGAGCGTCAAGCAAGATGCGTATGGCGTTCAAGCCAACGCCATCGACCGCGTAGGCCCCGGCCCTTGGTACGATCGCATCGGCCGCATGCTCTCGCCGACCAAAGCGGATCTGATCAGTTCCACAGGTCGACCGGCCGGCGGCGATGCCGTCATTCGCGTCGATTTGCCCAATGAAGACGGCGTGCTCAATCAGCGGCCTGACCCGAATTTACCGGCGGTCGACAACCACCATATGCTCACCGGGTCGACGACGACGGGCACGCTCTACAATCCGACGGGCAATGGAAATTGTTCCGACTGGACCACCAACGAGCCCGTCGTGGGTATTCGCCCGCGCACCGGATGGTCCTGGCCGTCGGGCAACCGCACCCATTGGATTTCAGGGTCGGACGAAGGGGGTTGCGGCGCGGGCATCAATTTGGTGCAAAACGGCGGCGCGAACCCCAACAACCCCGTGGTCGGTTCAGGCGGCGGCTACGGTGGCTATTACTGTTTCGCTCTCAACCCGTAAGGCGTGAATTGACTATGAAACCTGTGACGTCTCATTCTCGCCGTATCCGTGCGGTTGTTTTGGCTATCGCTACGGTAATTATGGCGACCTCGTGTGTCGTCGATGATGAGGGTGATGCGGTAACCCCGATCGACCCGGTGAAGGTTCACCTGCATGGGCGCGTGCAGGTGAATTTGGTTGAGGCCACCTTATTTTCAGAGGCTTACACAACCGTGCTCGGTCGCGTGAACAACGGACCGACCCCCTCCACCTTGCAGTGGACTCAAGCCGATTCAAGTGGCTCATGCAAGTTGATGATCCCGCGCGCGCCCTTTTGTGCGGTGTCTTGCGGGAGCACCGCAGCCTGCGTGGCTGACGGCGTGTGCCAAGATTACCCCAAAGCGCTGGTCGTAGGCTCCATGACGGTCAACGGCATGAAGACCGTGGCTGGCCCTACATCGTTTGTGATGCAACCCCTATTGGGCACATACCAACCCCCGGCCACCACTCAGTTTGTCGCGCCGCCGTTTACCGAGGGTGATGACGTCACGATTTCTGCGGGTACCGATTCCACTGGATTATTTTCGTTGACCGCCAAGGCCATGGGGCCGTTGCAGGTTTTGTACGACAGCATCGTTTTAACCGACAACCAAGCGGTGACGCTGCAGTGGACGCCG
This sequence comes from Fibrobacteria bacterium, assembly GCA_044338885.1. Taxonomy (GTDB): domain Bacteria; phylum Fibrobacterota; class Fibrobacteria; order UBA11236; family UBA11236; genus UBA11236. The sequence continues at coordinate 4,017 of JBIIWL010000060.1, read as the reverse complement.
CCGAGCGCTGCGAGTTCGTCCACTGTCTCGGCCCGCTTCGACATCAGTCACCACGGGGGCGTTAAAGGTGTGATTGAATGTGAGAGTGCAGACAATGGCCAATTGATCGTGGCCGCTTCGTTGGTCAACCAACTCAAAGCGCTCGGTATATCGGGGTTTCCCACAGTGGAGCTCTCGCGGCATTCCGCGTCACCGGTCCGCACCGATATGAGCCTTGAGCTGCGGATCGAATCGATGGTCGTTCGGCCCATTTCCATACCCGGCTTGATCTCCTGTTCAGGAGATGAAGAATGCCCGAACGGTCAAACCTGCCAACAGGATCTCAAATGCCAATGAATACGTTTGCTTCCTTTGGAATCTCGCGACATCTCGCGACCGCCTGTGCCGTCGTCGTCAGCTTAGCCGCCGTATCGTGCCTTGATTCGGACGGTTCGTCTTCAGACCCAAGCACCAATCCGAACGACACCAATTGGGTCTGCGTCGCTGATACTTTAGCCGCGCCCAAATTCGTGCAAACCCTCGGCTGCCGCAGCGATTTTACGTTGATGGCCTCGGCCCCACTCAGCGCGACCATTCCCGGGGCGATGACCGTTAAATCGGTGATCGATTTGCAAGGCGGCGGCGCGCTCTACTTCCAAAACAGCAAGACGTATCAGATCCACTGGGATTTTGCATCGGCGAACCTGAGCGGCAACGGTAAACCCTTGGTGCCCCCGCTCTCGCAGTTCAACATCACCGAATACTACAGTCCAAGTCGGCGCTTTATACTGGGGTCGCTCACCTATTACGAAGGCCCTAAAATTTGGGCTTACGAGATCGCACCCTACGACAACGCCTCAGCGGAGATGATCAAGTTTGCGTATGATAAGCTCGTCGAAGCCACGTATTTCGGCGATAGCCTTTATTTTCACCCGACTTCAAAAACCATCGAGGACCTCGCCAAAACATTCCCGACCTCGGTGAAAGTGATTACGACCGATGAGCTGTTTGCAGGCATCGATTTTCAGCCGCTCAACTACGGCAGCAGTTACGGTCGTCTCGTGTTTATGACGGCCGCTCAATTGGCGAGCAGCTATGTAGGCTTCCGAGACATCGTGGTGCTTGACGCGGTCCCCAACGATATTTCGGTCACCAGCGGCATCGTCACTCAAGAATTTCAAACCCCGCTCTCGCACATCAACGTGTTGTCGCAAAATCGTGGCACGCCGAACATGGCATTAAAGGGTGCGTTTAATAACGCGGCGCTGCGTGCCCTGGAGAATAAGTGGGTCAGGCTTCAAGTCGGCCCCACGGATTGGACTGTCTCTGAAGTCACCTTGGCGCAGGCTGATGCGTGGTGGGAAACGAACCGGCCAGCGGCGGTGGGTGTTGCGGCGATGGATACCGCCGTTAAAGATTTGCGTGATGTTGAAAACATCCTTGAGCTTAACACATTGAGTTTGTCGTTAGCACTTAAAAAAGCCATTCCTGCCTTCGGAGGGAAAACCACGCACTTTGGGGCCTTTCCGCATATGGATACCACCAAGGTGAAGGTGAATCGCGCCTTTGGGGTGCCGGTGTTTTATTACTGGCAACATATGCAAAACGCGGGTCTGAACGACACCGTGGCCCGGTGGCTCGCTGATACGGCCTTTACGGGAAATGCCGCCGAGCGCGACATACGCCTCAAGCGTCTTCGCAAGGCCATTAAAAACGCACCGCTTGATCCCGCGTTCATCACGTTGCTCACCAACAAAATTCAGGCGAAGTTTCCCGGTGTCGATCGCATCCGGTTTCGTTCTAGCACCAATGCCGAAGACCTTGATGGCTTTACCGGAGCGGGGTTGTATGAGTCCAAGACGGGGAGCTTGACGGATGCGACTGATCACATTCACGATGCGATCCGCGAGGTGTGGGCCAGCGTGTGGCTGTTCCGTACTTTCGAGGAGCGTAGCTTCCGTAGCATTAATCATTTGTCGGTGGGTATGGCCATGCTGGTGCATCGTGCCCACCCCACCGAGGAAGCGGGTGGCGTTGCCATCACCGCCAACCCGTTCGACCGCGCCGGCCTTGAGCCCGGTTTTTACATCAATGCCCAGTTTGGTGGCGAATCTGTGGTGCTTCCCTCATCGGGAATCACCTCCGATCAATTCCTGTATCACTACGATATGCCGGGCCAACCTATGGTGTTCCTTGGTCACTCGAGTTTGATCCCCGCGGGTACCACGGTGCTGACGAATACTCAAACCTATGCGCTGGGCACGGCCCTCAAAGAGATTCATCGCTTTTTCAGCGCGGCTTATGGCACGAACGCCAGCGCGTGGTATGCGATGGATACCGAGTTCAAACTTGATCAGCCTGAGGGCGATCCCAATGGCACCCCGATCATCATCATGAAGCAAGCGCGCCCCTACCCGGGGTTTGGAACGGAGTAGGGGAGCAGTCGCAAACGGCTAACAGCTGACTCCTGAACGCTGTTCATTCACTCGCTCTTCTTCCGCATCTCCAGCCCACGGACGATCACGTAGGCGATGAGGGCGAACACGAAGAAGACCAGCAGAAGCCACGCGATGCCCTGCAGTGATTCGATCACGGTGCGGTAGACCTCCAGAACCCAACGGCTGGTATTGAGCGTCAGCGGGCCACCGCCTTGTTCGGGTGACCAGCGCTCCGGGTTGACGTAGCGTTCCAAATCGTAAACGCGCACGCCCTTTGAAATACCCACGACGTAAATGGCGAAGGTCATGTACTTCAACCACGCGGTGCTGATCGCATCGGTGATGATGCGTTTGAGTATGCCGTCGATCGACGGTGCGAATAAGCGGACGGTCAGTGCCGACACGCCGAGCGCCACGAGAAAAGTGACCAGAAGGAGGGACAGAAACATGGAGGTGGTGTCCTTTGTGAGACGATGCGTTGGGGGGCGGTGGCTATGCCATCAACCGCGTCACGGGGTGGGTTCAGGGCACGATGAGGGAGGGATGGGCGATGTGGATGGTTAAAGAGGCGGACTTTGAAACGCCCTCTACTGTGCCGACAAAGCGAACCTGAAACACGGAATCGAGGAACCCCATAATGGAGTCGACGCCGATCCAGGCCGAGTTGTAGAAGCTGATCCCCGCAGGCGCAGTCTGCGCGACGAAGTTATACCCCTTAGGCAAGATGTCGCCCGTTTTCGTAACGATTTCGGTGGTAAAGTAAACGGAATCAGGGACAAAATACCCTTCGCAGCTCACGCAGCTTAAGGTTGTTTTGGCGCTTTTCGCTAAAGCGGTCGCAGAGGTGGATGTCGACAAGAAATTTACGGAAAACCTGAGAGAATCAACACGATTGGACTCTTCTGATGAATAGGGCCAGCTTCCATTGAGCAGGTGTAATGAATAATTGCGCTGTGAGCAGGGAGGATCAATCGCGGGGCACTTTCCCCCGTAGGGATTAAACGGTTCGCATGCCACCAGGAACACGGAGACACAGAGCACCTTCAACCACAGGCCACGGGTCATTGTCAGCGATTTGATGTGTAACGATTTCATATTCATAATCTAACCCCGTAACCGAAATCTTACCCGCACAAGTTTGAGGCCATGCGCCTTCACCCCCAAACGCCAATAAAAAAGCGGCCCTCCACAGAGAGCCGCTTTTGATGTCATCCTGAACGCTGACCGCTCTTTAAACCTTCCACGTGCTCCCGGAGTTGAACAACTTGCCGAGGTCGGCCGGGGTCTTCGCCTTGGCGGCGTCGACTTGAGCCTTGGCGGCATCGTGGAACGTCGGGCGGACCACGTCGCGGAAAACGCCCACGGGCACCGGAAAATCAGGGTGCGTGAGGCGTGAGAGCATGTAGGCGAGGTTGCCGCTCGATTCTTTCGTGTCGTGAACGAGTACGTCGGCATCGGCCGGGTTCTCGCGTGTTTCGACGCCAAAGCCATTGAGCGCAAGGCCCTTCTCGTTCTCTTTGCCGTAACGCATCGGCTTGCCGTGCTCAAGGTACAGCAAGTTGTCTTGCTTAGTGGCACGACCGTAGTAGGGCTCGTGGAC
>JBIIWL010000059.1:0-8962 GCA_044338885.1 Fibrobacteria bacterium | reverse complement strand
ACGACCCAATTTCAAAATAAACCCTACGAACCCACAAATTCCCGGACGCGGGGGTCTTCGCAGGCCTTCAGTTCGTCGACGGTGCCGCAGAAAATGATCGACCCGTGCCACAAAAAGGCGATGCGGTTGGCGATTTTATAAGCCGAATGAAGGTCATGAGTGACCACGATGCTGGTGACCCCAAGCTTGCGCTGCATGTCGAGGATCAAATCGTTAATGATTTCCGACGTCACCGGGTCGAGGCCGGTGGTGGGTTCGTCGTACAGCAAAATCTCAGGCTTAAGGGCCAAGGCACGCGCCAGGCCGAGGCGCTTTTTCATACCGCCCGAAAGTTCCGAGGGCATTTTAGTCGCAATATCAGGCCGCAAATTCACATGGTCGAGGTTCTCACGCAAAATGTGCGCGAGCTGATCCGGGGTGAGCGAGTGGTCGTGCTCGCGCACGGCAAAGATCACATTCTCACCCGCGCTCATCGAATCAAACAACGCCGCGCCTTGGAACAACATGCCCATGCGACGATGAATGGTGACCAGATCGGTTGAGGCGTGAGACGAAATCACCCGGTTGTCGACGCGGACTTCGCCCACGTCGGGTTTGAGCAGGCCGATACAGTGTTTTAGAATCACCGACTTGCCGCCGCCTGAGGCTCCCAAAATCACCATGGTCTCACCGCGCTGGACAGACAGATTCACACCGCACAACACGTTTTGCGTGCCGAAGGCTTTGTGCAGGTCGCGGAGTTCGACGAGGGGTGTGGGCATAGTAATTAAGGTAGAAGGATGGGGGATGGATGGCGCGGGGTGATCATGTGTGTTGAGGGGCGACCAAGAGGTCGCCCGTACGACCCGCGCATCTGTAGGGGCGAGCTTCTGCTCGCCCTCTGGGCCCCATCCCATCAGGTCTTAGTACATCACAAAAATGATCATGAAGTCCAACACCAAGATCCACACACACCCCGAGACGACCGCGCGCATGGCGGCCTGACCCGTGCCGCGCGCACCGGGAGCCGCGCGTAGACCCGCATGGTAACCCGCAAAGGCGACCACACCCCCAAAAATCACGGCCTTCAAAACGCACACAAACACATCATAAGCGCTGAATAAAAAGCGGGCCCCTTGCACGTAGGTTTCTGTTGAAAGCCCAAAGCTGAGACGCGAAAGCAACCAGCCTCCGAAAATGGCGACCAGGCAGGAGAGGATGGTGAGCACCGGGACCGTGATGATGCCCGCGAGGATGCGCGGTACGCCGAGGTAACGCAACGGGTCGAGCCCGAGCACCGTAAAGGCGTCGAGTTCTTCTTTCTCTTTCATGGCGGCGATCTCGGCGGCGATGGCCGCGCCTACGCGACCGGCGAGAACAAGCGCGGTGAGCACCGGCGCGGATTCGATGATCACGAACTTGGCCACGGCCGTGCCGATGTAGGTGTCGGGGATGAGGCCGTGAAACTGATAGCGCACCTGCACCGCCGTCACCGCCCCAATAAACAGCGAGATGATCAACACGAGCGGGAGCGATGTGACCCCAAGTCGGATGATTTGAGCCGCGACCATGGCACGGTCGCGCAGGGCACACGGGAGGCGCGCGACCAGCGCGAGCCAAAGCCGTGTGGCGCGGCCGATGTCTTCGGGGATGCTCAACAACATGGGGCTAACATACGTTACCTAGAACGCCGAGAACCCCGGGTCGCGTTGCGAGTAGTTCTCGAAGGCCGCGTAATCGGAGACGAAGGTGAGCGGGACGTCGCCGGTCGGGCCGTTACGCTGCTTGGCGAGGATGAGTTTCGCCTTACCCTTTTCGGCCTCTTTGTTATACATCTCATCGCGGTAAATGAACATCACGATGTCGGCGTCCTGTTCGATGGCCCCCGATTCACGAAGGTCAGAGAGCTTGGGCTCGCCTTCGCCGCCGCGTGTTTCCACCGCGCGGCTCAGCTGCGAGAGCGCAATCACCGGGATCTCTAGTTCCTTCGCGAGGCCTTTAAGACCGCGCGAAATCTGAGAGATTTCTTGCTGGCGGTTTTCCACCTTGCCCACGCCGTTCATCAGCTGCAAGTAGTCGACCATCACCATGTCAAGCCCATGCTGGGCTTTCAGGCGGCGGCACTTGGCGCGCAGTTCCAGAATGTTGAGCGACGGGTGATCGTCGATGAAGATTTTGGCCTCGCTGATCGGGCCCACAGCGAGCGAGAGCTTGGGGTAATCGCGCTGCGAGAGTTTGCCCGTGCGCAGCAAATGCATATTGACCTTGGCTTGCGAACACAACACGCGCTGTACCAGCTGTTCGCGACCCATTTCGAGCGAGAAGAACGCCACCGTGCGGCGGAAGTCGATGGCCGCATTGGCAAGCATGGTGAGCGCGATAGCGGTTTTACCCATACCGGGGCGGCCCGCCAAAATGATAAGGTCTGTTTTTTGAAAGCCCGAGGTGAGCGCGTCAAGGTCTTTGAGGCCCGTGGGCACGCCGATCACGGCACCCTTGGAATAGCTCTCGATCAGCTTAAACGTATCGGCCAAGATGCGCTTGATCGGGAGGAAGCCTTCTTTAATATTCGCCGCGTTAATGGCGAAGATATCGCCTTCGGCCTGATCCATGATGGCGGCCGGGTCTTGCGACGTATCGTAAGCCTGTTCGAGCATCTTGGTGGCGCTGCCGATGAGGCGGCGCATCATCGACTTTTCTTTTACGATCTGGCAATGCTCGACAATGCTGGCCGATGACACGACCTCAGCCGAAATTTCCAGCAGAGACGCTTCGCCGCCGGCGCGCTCAAAGTTTTTGGCCTTACGCAACACTTCGGCCAGCGTGAGCACGTCGGTGGGGGCATTCTTTTCGAACAGCGAGGCGACGGCCTCAAAAATCACGCGGTGTTTTTCGAGGTAAAAATCATCCGCCGTTAACCCTTCGAGGGCGACGCTCACGGCTTCGGGGTCGAGCAACATCGCACCCAGTACGTGCTTTTCCACTTCCACCGCTTGCGGCGGCACGCGTAAGGCAGAAAGTGACGCGGGCCCGGGGCCGGCGATATCGCGCGCGGAGTTGCCGCCTCCAAAGGATGAGGAACCGCTACCGGGGTTTGCTGGAAAAATGCCGTTCATCGTGATCCTTAAAATATCGCCTGAGGAGTCTTGTCAGCAGTCGCAATAATTGCGGCGTTACCGCGCGGGCAAGAGGCCGCGCAGCCATTGTAAATGATCCCACGCTTGGGTCGCACGCGGGCGGGCGGGCTTGGCATCTGCCGTGGCGGGCGTTGCCTCCGCATCACCGGCCCGAATTTCAGCCGGGTGCCAGGTCGCCGAAAGCGACAGCCCATCGGTTTCAACCGGGCTTTTTAACAAGTCGGGGATGGAGCGCCCTGTTTTCAGGAGGGCCTGCGCGCACGCTTCACCCATCACAAGCACCAAGCCGCATTGCGCAAGCTGGAGTTCGCGCATGAGCACGGGTACCATGCGCGCGGTATCTTTACGCGCCCACGTTTTGCTCGTGGCGGGTGCCGACTTCATCAACGACGTCAAATACAATTGATCGCGCGTCACGCCGATGGCGATCATCATGCGGTCGAGCAAGGCCCCGGCATCACCGGCAAAAACACCCTCGGCCGACGGTACAAGCTCCACCACGGCGAGGCGCGGCGCGGCGTGGCCCAACGCTTGGGCGACCGTGCGTGTTCCGGGGAACCAACGCGGGTATTCGGTCTCGAGCGTTCGCCAGTAACCGTCTAAATCTTTGGCCTCCACCAGTGAGGTCATCCATTCAGGAGTGGTGGGGGGGAGCGCCGCCGGGGCAGACGCTGTGCGGCGTGACCCAAAGGCTGCGGCACGTTCGGCCTTCGCCAATTGGTCGGCAATCGCGCCGAAAAAGTCAGCCCCGGCGGCGGGTGAAAGCGCCGGAGTAAAGGTTGTGTCGCGGGGTTGTGGGCTGAACGCCTCGTGCGGTTCTGGGCGTTCACGCGTGGGGGCTGTTTTGGGGCCCGCGCTGTTTGTGCGCGTCGCCGACGCGGCAGAGGGTGCGGTGGCAGAGGGGGTCGGCGCGCGACGGACCCAAGGCTGAACCAGGACCACCTCTTCGGTCCCAATCTCCGCTTGCCACGCGAGGTAGGCATCGCGTGCGGCGTTTACGGCGGACTCAGGACTCATGCGTCGCGGTCTCGCGCGGTGAGGGTTTCGGTCACGGCTTGCACGAGTGCTGCCGCCAAGGCGGCCTTGGTCATAAGGCGAAGTGCCCCGTCAGACTCACCCTGTAACCCGGAGGTCAACACCGCCGCCTCCACGTGGTCTTCACCAAACCCAGAGGGTGTGGTCGTCGGCGAAAGCGGGGTGTTGACCACCAGCAGATCGCACCGGCGTTCTTCCAACTTGTGCCGCGCGTGTGCGAGAGCGTCCTTGGTCTCAAGCGCAAACCCCACGAGCACCTGGCCTACGGGTTTGTGAGCCCCCAACTCAGCCAAAATATTCGGGGCGGGGGAGAGCTCAAGCGCCTTGAGGTCGCGCGATGCCTTCCACTTTTCACCCGCGGCGGCCGGTGAGGTCGAGGGCACAAAGTCGGCGATCGCCGCCGCCATCACGATCACATCGGCCGCGGGTTGTGCGTCGTTTAACACGTCACGGAACTGTGCACTTGTGGTGACGCGCGTGAGCGGAATGCCGTTGGGCTCGGGTTCGTCCGCGCGGCCGAGCACTAAACGCACGGTGGCCCCGGCGAGGCGGAAGGCGCGTGCGATGACGATGGCGGTTTTGCCGCTGCTGCGGTTGGACAGAAAGCGTACGCCATCGAGCGGTTCTTCGGTGTGGCCACCCGAGATCACGACGGTCTTGCCGGCGAGTTGAGGGACAGCTCGTGCCGTGACGGTCGCTGTGCTTTCGCTCTTGGCCTCAAAGGCGAGGATGAGCGCGGCGTAGGCGGTGATTTCTTCAGGGGTGGTGAGTTTGCCTTCGCCCACTTCGCCGCAGGCGAGTGCGCCGTTGAGCGTGGGCAAGACATGCACACCGCGAGCGGTCAGTCGATCGATGTGTTCCACCACAGGTGCTGAGGTCAGCATGACGGTGTTCATCGCGGGGGCCACGGCAAGCGGGCCTTTGTAGGCGAGGGCCGTCATCGAGACCGGCGAGCCGGTGAGGCCGTAGGATAATTCGGCGAGGGTGTGGGCCGTGCACGGGCTGACCACGAACAGGTCGGCCCACCGTGCGGCTTCAATGTGCGGAATCCCGCCGTCGCTGACGCCATCCCACGCGTCGGTTAACACGGGGTTGCCGCTGAGTGCGGCCAAGGCGGCGGGTTGAATAATGCGCGTGGCACTGTGCGTCATCACCACGCGCACGTGCGCGCCTTTTTCTTTGAGGCGTTGCACCAGGTCGCAGGCTTTATAAGCGGCGATGCTGCCGGTTACACCGACGAGGATGTTCTTGTTGTGGAGCGACATGAGAGTGGGTCGAAAAATAGGTTCTTAAACCCCATAAATCATTGTAAATCATGTCGTTGGATGTGAATAGAACGGGGAAAACTGATAAAACCTGTGTTCGGTTTTTATACGAACCGTGGTGGATTCGGGTATGGGGGCCGTAGGGGCGAATAATTTTTCACCCCTACATCCACCCCCGGTTCTGTGAACCGATACCGATTCAGTCGAACGTCATGTGTTTGTTCTGCGCCCTTTTTGCGGCCATTAAAATCGACAGACGCAAGGAAAAAGGCCCCCTGACCTCCACGCGGCCTAAACAAAAAAGGGAACGCCCCGCAGGACGTTCCCTTAAGAACTAAAACCGACTGAGATTATTCAGCAGCCGGCGAATTATCGAGCGAGTCCTCTTCCGCAACTTCGGGCTCTTCGACAGACAGGCGATTGTTCTTGAACTTATGGATCGCGATCGTGGTCGGCTTCTCGGACAGCTTGATGTAGCCCAAGTTCGCCTGTTCATTGATGAAGCGCGCTTCTTGCGCGGCCATGATAACCGAACGGAACGGGGACGACCCACGGGCGTAGCAATCCTCGACGGACAGATGCTGATTCTTTGACATATGCAGCTCCTTCTTGATCACCCGATTACCGCCAAGGCGACAACGCGAAGTGACACTTCAACCGTTTTAACACCGAACGCTGGAAAATCGTTCATAAAACTGGCAGAGAGGGGGGGATTCGAACCCCCGTGGCGCGTTAACGCCAACATGCTTTCCAAGCATGTACCTTAAACCACTCGGACACCCCTCTACGAAACACTACGAGGCGGGCAAATATAGCCAAAATGGGGGCGGAACGGTAGTCCTACGAGGCCGCCTCACCCTCAAAATTCTGCAATTGGTACAACTTGGCGTAAATGCCGCCCTTGGCGAGCAGCTCCTGGTGGTTCCCCTCTTCGCGGATCTCACCCTTGTGCATCACCAAAATGCGGTCTGCGTTGCGGATGGTGGAGAGGCGGTGGGCCACGACGATCGTGGTCACCTGCTTGAGCACCTTGCCCAAGGCCTCCTGAATCAGGGCCTCCGTCTCCGTGTCGACCGAGGCTGTGGCCTCATCGAGCAGCAACAGGCGGGGACGCTGGTACAGCGCGCGGGCCAGAGCCAACAGCTGACGCTGCCCGGTCGAGAGGTTCTCGCCACGCTGACGGAGGATGGTGGTGTAGCCTTCGGGCATTTTGGCGATGAACTCGTGGGCCCGCACCTGCCGGCAGACCTCCTCCACGCGCGCTAGGTCATAATCAGGCGACAAGGCCACGTTAAAGGCAATCGACTCCGAGAACAGGTGGACGTCTTGCGGGATGAGGGCCATCACGCCGCGCAGCGCGCTTTCGGCGTAGTCTTCAATCACGTGGTCGCCCACAAACACCCGGCCTGAGGTCGGCAAATAAAACTTGGTACAGAGCGACATGAGGGTGCTCTTCCCGCTCCCGGTGGCCCCCACGACCGCCACCGATTCACCTTCCCGAATTTGGAACGACACTTTATGCAGCACCTCGGGCCCACCGGGGTAGGCAAACGAAACCTCATCAAACCGCATGCGAAACGGGGTCGGCAAGGTGGTGACCGTACCCTCGGGCAACGACGCCTCGGTATCGTAGAGCGTGAACACACGCTCGCCGGCGGCGAGTGCGGACTGCAACGAGGTGATCTTATCTGAGATTTCGCGCAAGGGGCGGAAGAACATACCCGTGTACCACGAGAAGGCCACCAGCGTGCCCAGCGTGGTGTACTCGCTGTAGAACAAGAACGCACCCGTGAAGTACAACAGCACCAGCGAGATTTCGGTCAAGCTATTGAGGGTGGGGAAGTAGTAGGCGTAGTACTTCACGTTTTGGAACCAGGCATCGCGGGTCTCGCGATTCGCGCCATCAAGGCGGGCTTCAATCGCCGGGGCGCGGCCGAAAATACGCACGATGTTCACACCCGCCAGGCTCTCTTGCATGCGGGCATTCATCTCAGCCATCAGGCCGCGGATTTTGACGTTGCTCGCGCGCACCACCCGGCGGAAAACCGCCGTGGCGTATAACATGCCGGGCAAGACCACCAGCGTCGCCAGGGCGAGCCTCCAATCGAGCACGAACATGAACACAATCGCGTAGGCGATCATGAGCAGCGCGCCCGAGAGTTCGACCAACCCTTCGGTGAACATAGCGTTGAGGCTATCGACGTCGTTGCCCAAACGCTGCATCAACCGGCCCACGGGCGTGCGGTTGAAGAAGTCCATGTGAAAACCCTTGAGCTTGCCGAACAACTGCAGGCGCAACTTGTGAATCACCTCAAGGCCCAGCTTTTGGGTCATGAGCGCTCGGGCGTATTCAAGAATGCCGCCACCGAGGGCCAGCGCGCCGAACCCCAACAAGTACGGCATGATGCCGTCGAGGTTACGGTCGGCAATGGGGCCATCGATCATGCTGCGCAAAATGCGCGGCTGAAACAGCGGCAACATTTCGGCCACCACCAGCAAGGCCAGCGAGGCGATGGCCAACCACTTGTGGTCCTTCGCCAAACTCAAAATGCGCATCCACAACTTCCCGTCCAAGAACGAGGTGGTTTTGTCTTTGTGGAGGTAATCGTTAGACGACATAGGGTCCTTTAGGGAAATGCTCAATGCTCAATGAGCAATGCTCAAAAAAGGCTGTTGGATCGCCATGAGCATTGCTCAGTGAGCATTGAGCATTTATCAGTATGGCCATCATTTCAGGCCTTCTCCAAGCTTTCACTAATCCTCTGCTTTTCCCACACCGAGGCGTAGGATCCACCGTGGCGGATCAGTTCGTCGTGAGTGCCGCGCTCGATGATGCGGCCGTGCTCGAGGTAAATGATCTCGTCGCAGTCTTTAACGGCCGAATACCGGTGGGCGACGATGACAAGGCAGCGCGTTTTGAACAGGCCGCGCAAGTGACCCAGCACGACTTCTTCGGTTTCGGCATCGAGGGCCGACAGCGTATCGTCAAGGCACAACACCGGGGCGGGGGACAGGAGGGCGCGGGCGAGCCCGACGCGCTGACGTTGGCCGCCACTGAGGTTGATGCCCTTTTCGCCGAGCATGGTCTCATACCCGTTCGGGAACTGCGGCAAGTCGCGCGATAGACCCGACCACAGGGCCACTTGGTCGAGGGTGAGGCCGGCCTCTGGGTTCTCGGTGCCGCCGAACAAGATGTTCTCACGGATGGTGGTGGAGAACAAAAAGCCGTCTTGGGGCGCATAGCTAAAGCGGCGGCGCCACTCATCGTCTGTCACCGCTTCACGCGCCACGCCATCGAGTAGAAGCGCCCCGGAGGTTGTGGTGGGGTAGAGGCCACAGAGCAGATGCAACAACGTGGTTTTACCCGAACCCGTCGACCCCACGATCCCCAGCGACCCGCCGGGTTTAAGCGTGAAGGAAATATCGGCCAAGGTGGTGTCGGTGTCGTTATACCCAAACGACAGGTGCCGTGCGTCTAGGGATTGGAATGGGACGACACCCTGGGAATGGTCAACAATCCCGGCGTAGGGGTGCACCACTGTGCGC
>JBIIWL010000058.1:0-8974 GCA_044338885.1 Fibrobacteria bacterium | reverse complement strand
GCTTCTCGGGCACGTGAACCCGCACCTTGACGTAGAGGTGACCCTCCATGCCGCCGTGCAGTTCGGGCAAGCCCTTGCCGCGCAGGCGCATGAGTTTTTCACTCTGCGTGCCAGCGGGGATTTTGAGCTCCACTTCACCATCGAGCGTGGGCACGCGGATGGTGCCGCCCAGTGCGGCGGTGGTGAAGGGGATTTCGGTCCCGGTGTGAAGGTCAAGCCCGTGGCGCTCAAAGCGTTCGTCTTTGGCTTCGTGCAAGATGACGATGAGGTCGCCCGCGCCGCCGCCATTGGGCCCGCGATGGCCTTCGCCACGCATGGTGAGGTATTGGCCTTCTTCGACGCCTGCAGGAATCTCGATCGGGATCGTGACCTGTTCTTGCACGCGGCCTTGGCCGTTGCAATCTTTGCAGGGGGTCTTGATCTGTTGACCTTGACCGTTGCAATCAGGGCAGGTGGTGACATTGACCACTTGGCCGAAGAACGAGTTTTGCACGCGGCGCACTTGGCCCTGGCCGGCGCAGGTGCCGCAGGTTTGTTTGCCCGTGCCACCGGCGCCATCGCAGGTTTTGCACTTGCCGTGGCGCTTGAGCTGAATCTTTTTGGTCACGCCGGTGGCGATCTCTTTGAGCGTCAGTGTGAGCTGAATCTGCAAGTCGGACCCGCGCGGCGGACCGCTGCGACCGCGGCTGCGGCCACCGCCCCCCATGCCGCCTCCAAAGATGTCGCCGAACGAGGAGAAGATGTCTTCGAAGTTGCTGAAGCCTTGGCCGCCGCCGCCGCCCATGCCACCGTTCATGCCGGCATGGCCGAAGCGGTCGTATTGGGCCTTCTTGGTTTCGTCAGACAGTACGCCGTAGGCTTCGGCCGCTTCTTTGAACTTTTCTTCGGCGGCCTTGTCACCCGGGTTTTTGTCGGGGTGAAACTTGATGGCCATTTTCTTGTACGCCGATTTAATGGCGGACGCATCGGCGTCTTTGGAGATGCCGAGCACTTCGTAATAATCACGCTTTGAGGCCAACTTGTGGTCTTCCCTTCATGGGGGCGAGGTATCCCTCGCCCGGAGAACGCATGTCATGTGGTCGACAGTGAAACTGTATGGGCGAGCGACTGCTCGCCCTCAGTGAACGTTAGTCGACCACTTTAAAGTCAGCGTCTTCGGCCTTGGGGCCCTCGTCGGCGTTACCCGCCGACGAACCACCCTGAGGACCTTCAGAACCCGGTTGACCGCCCGCAGCACCACCCTGCTTGGCCTGCTCTGCTTTGAGGGCGGCTTCGCTGAGTTTGGCAGAGGCTTGACCGAGCTTGTCGCTCGCCGCCTTGATCGCTTCGACGTCATCACCCTTGAGTGCGGTACGCAGCTCTTCGAGCGCGGCTTCGGCAGCGGCCTTTTCTTCGGCGTTCACGGCATCGCCGTGTTCCTTGAGGGCCTTTTCCACCGCGTACGCGAGCTGCTCGCCTTGGTTTTTGACTTCGGCTTTTTCTTTTTCCAGCTTGTCGGCTTCGGCGTTGGCCTCGGCTTCTTTCACCAAGCGGTCGATGTCGGCATCCGACAAACCGGAGCTGGCTTCGATGCGGATCTTCTGTTCTTTACCGGTGGCCTTGTCTTTGGCCGACACGTGCACGATACCGTTGGCATCGATATCGAAGGTGACTTCGATCTGCGGCAAACCGCGCGGCGCGGGTGTGATATCGGTGAGGTCGAAGCGGCCGAGGGTGCGGTTGTGGCGCGCCATCTCGCGTTCGCCCTGCAGCACGTGAATGCTGACGGCGGGCTGGTTGTCTTCGGCGGTGGAGAACACCTGGCTGCGGCGCGTCGGGATGGTGGTGTTGCGGTCGATGAGTTTGGTCATCACGCCGCCCAGGGTTTCGATACCCAAGGAGAGCGGGGTCACATCGAGGAGCAACACGTCCTTCACCGAGGCATCACCGGCGAGTACGCCGGCTTGCACCGCCGCACCAATGGCGACGACTTCGTCCGGGTTCACACCCTTGTGCGGCTCTTTGCCAAACAATTTTTGCACGGCTTCTTGCACGGCGGGGATACGCGTCGAACCGCCGACGAGGATCACTTCGTCGATGTCCTTGGGGGTTTTGCCGGCGTCGGCCAAGGCCTTGCGCACGGGTTCCAAGCTGCGCTCGACGAGCACGTTGGTGATTTGATCGAACTTGGCGCGCGTCAAGCTGAGCTCGAGGTGTTTGGGACCCGAAGCGTCGGCGGTGATGAACGGCAGGTTGATGGAGGTCGAGGTCGCGCCCGAGAGATCGATCTTGGCCTTCTCAGCGGCTTCCTTGAGGCGCTGCAGGGCCATCTTGTCTTTACGGAGGTCGAGGCCTGAGTTTTCGCGCGAGAACTCTTCGGCGATCCAGTCGATGACCGCTTGGTCGAAGTCGTCGCCGCCGAGGTGGGTGTCACCGTTGGTGGACTTCACTTCGAACACGCCGTCGCCGATCTCGAGGATCGAGATGTCGAACGTGCCACCGCCAAGGTCATAGACCGCGATGGTTTCATTGGCCTTCTTCTCGAGGCCGTAGGCAAGCGCAGCGGCGGTGGGTTCGTTCACGATGCGGAGCACTTCGAGGCCGGCGATTTTGCCAGCGTCTTTGGTGGCTTGGCGCTGCGCGTCGTTGAAGTACGCGGGCACGGTGACCACGGCCTGGGTGACGCTTTCACCGAGGTAGTCTTCGGCAATCTTCTTCATGGTCTGCAAGATCATGGCGGAGATTTCGGGGGGCGTAAACTTTTTGCCGTCGATCTCAACGGCGGCGGCTTCGCCACCACCGCCCACGACCTTATACGGCACGCGCGCTTTTTCGGCTTCGATTTCAGAGCCGGTGTGGCCCATGAAGCGCTTGATCGAGTAGACGGTTTTTTCGGCGTTGGTGATGGCCTGACGTTTGGCAACGTGGCCGACGAGACGCTCGCCGGTTTTGCTGAACGCGACGATGGACGGCGTGGTGCGATGTCCTTCGGCGTTGGGGATCACAGTCGGCTTACCGCCTTCCATGACGGCGACGCAGCTGTTGGTGGTTCCGAGGTCGATTCCGATGATCTTAGCCATGTTTGACTCCCTTTTTGGATTACTTGTTGGGGCACATTACCATGTGCCCTTACGTCCGTTGTTGTCTGTCCTAGTGGGGCGAGCAGTAGCTCGCCCTTACGATCTGTGTTGTCTATTACCTAGGGCGGTCGCCGAGTGCCGCCCCGCCACCTCGATACGATTGTGCTTTGCACAATCACTCGGTGACCGGGGCGGTGTATCGAGGCACGCCCTTACGTCCTGTGGTGGTTATCCCTGCGGCCCTTGTGATACGATCACCTTGGCGTGCTTTAAGATTTTGCTTTTCAGTTTGTAGCCCTTGGAGACGACCTGGATCACGTGATTTTCGGCCACGGTGTCACTCGCCTGCTGAAGCAGTGCTTCGTGCAGGTTGGGGTCGAACTCGGCACCAGCGGGGTCGATCTCTTCGAGGCCTTCGGCGTCAAGGATTTCTTTGAAGCGCCCGAAGATCAGCTTGACGCCTTTTTCAAAATCTTCCGCGGTTCCTTTGCCCTGGGCATCAAACGCGCGGTGAAAGTTTTCGAGAACTTCGGTCAGCTTGCCGAGCAACTTCGCGTTGGCGGTGGTGATGACTTCGAAGCTTTCTTTAGCGCTGCGGCGGCGGAAATTTTCGAACTCCGCGTACAAGCGAATGTTTTTGTCTTTCTCGGCCACGAGGTCTGCGGCGAGCTTGGAGGCATCACCCGAGACGGCGGACGCGTCGCTCGAGGCGGAGGCATCGGGCATGTCGGGAATCGTGGTTTCGATATCCGCGAGGATGTCGCCAATGTCGTCAGGGTTTTGGCCGGGCTCGTTTGTCTGTTCGCTCAACGTGTCGTCTCCTGTGTGGGCCATAATGGACGAGGCGAGCCTCGTCCCTACGATCCGTTGTCGCGTCAGGACGACACCATGGCCGCCCTAACTCTATTGTGATCCCCCGGTTGATCCGTCGTTGACGTTCAACCGCCGGGCCGCGTAATCCACCATCGGAACCAGTCGTGCGTACGGAATCCGCTTGGGACCCAACACACCCACCAGACCGCGGGAGGCTCCCCCCCCAGAAAAACTTGCGGTGACCAAGGAGAGGGATCTGAACAGCCGCCCATCTGGGCCTCGTTCTTCACCGATCGTCACGTGGACGTCCCCATTTTCACCGTCGCCTTCCCTCTGACGCAAGAAGTGAACCAATGTGACTTTCGACTCTAAAAGGCCGAAAATCGAGTCCAAATCGCCACTATTTGCGAAATCTGGCCGGTTGACCAAATTCCGCGCCCCCGCGATCAAGACGTCTTCACCGGTTTTCTCCTGGGATAGCTTCAAAATGGAGCGGCCCAACAGCCCAATGGCGTCTTTTTCGTCAACGGGAGCCGAAATCGCCTCCGCATCTCTAATATAGTCGTTCAATAGTGAAACAGGTCGCCCCTGCATATCGTCATTGAGGCGTTTCACAATGGCTTCAAGCCTAAAAATCGAGACGTCACGGGTGTCCAGAAGCAAGGTTCGGACCGCCGTGCCAGCCGGGGCACCCGAATCAGCAAGCACGAGGGCAACCTTGGACTCCTCAACTTGGACGAGCGATGCTTTTCGAAACAGGGGGGAAGGGGTGGGGGGTGGAATGACCAGACCCAAAAGCCGGGTCTGGTCGGCGAGCCCTTGGACGGCGCCCGCGAGGCGGGCTTCCAAACTGATGGGCGAGAAGGCCTCCGGGTGGTCGATCCCGAACGGGCGGTCGTGGTCTCGACCCGAGTCGGGCACCGAGGGGATGGCGACGTCGAGCGCGCGCTTGTCGTCCGCGGCGAGCGGTTGCGGGTGCATGAGGTCGTTCACATACGTGCGGTAACCGCGGTCGGTGGGCAAGCGACCCGACGACGTGTGCGGTTGTTCGACAAAGCCGCGCTCCTCCAAATCGGCAAGCGTGTTGCGAATGGTCGCACTGCTCGCGCGCACCACGGCGCTTTGGCTCAGCAAGCTCGACGACACCGGCTCCGCGCGCACGATGTAGTGATCAACAAGCGCGGTGAGCACTTGTTTCTGACGCGGGTTAAGATCGGGGGTCGGTGAGGTCATAGGGAGTGCCGTTCAATAGTGTCGACAGGGGAGGCTCCCCTCTCTGCGCCGGTACGGCGTGGAGAGGGGTTGGGGGCGCCGCGCTGAGCCTGTCGAAGCGTGAGGCTCTTGCGCTGGCGCAACTTCGCGACTTCATGAATGCGTTCGAGCAGAGCTCCAGGATTAGACACCAGCTCATCCATTGTCACCCGGACGAATGAAATGAATTCATCTTCAATGAGAAGCTGACGCCACACATCATAACCTTCACGTCCGTCATGAGAGGCGCCATCGATTTCAATGGCCAGTTTCAGGTCTGGACAATAGAAGTCGACCACGAATCCTGCGATACCGTATTGCCGACGGAATTTGAGGCCGAGGAAACGGCGGTTGCGCAGTAGGTTCCACGCGAGACTCTCGGTATAGGTGGAGCGACGGCGCAGTGCGCGTGAGACAAGCATCTTGCGGCGAGGGGCCATGTCGGGCATTGAGACTTTCCTTCTAGGGACAAGCCCGAAGGATAAACTCACATTCATGATGCGGGCCGCAAGAGGTGTGACCATGGTCACAGGTAAAGGACAATTTGTTTGGGTCATCGGAAGAGCCTCACCCCTAACCCCTCTCCACGCCGTACCGGCGCAGAGAGGGGCACCTCGTTGAGGTCAACCGAAAACGAGCTCCCCTCTCCAGCGAGTTCAAAGCGTGGAGTCACCTCGGTGGAGAGGGGCCGGGGGTGAGGCTCTTCAGGTTGAACCCACCGTAAGGTCATAAGGGCCAACATGTGTTATAGCGCTTTCGCATTGCTCACGTCATACACCATGAACTCCCGCGAAATCATCCCAAACTCAGCCGCAACCGTACGCCACGGTTCGATGTGCGGCGCCTGCAGATGCTTTTCGAGCGAGGCGTGATCGGGCCAGAGTTCGCTCATGCGAATCAGGCCGGGGTCGAATGGATCGATGGCGATGTCGTACGCAATGCAGCCGTCAAGCCGCTGCGTCGCGTCGACGAGGGCATTGAGGTGCGGTAGTACCGCGGCGATGTTGGCCGGAGGAAAGCGGAACGTGCCGAGCACGGCGACTTGAGCGATCATGGTAGAACTCCTTTAAACAAAAAATCCCCCGACTTGCGCCGCGTGAGCGGGCAAACCGGGGGATCGAATCAACCAGACTGATGCAAAACCCTTTCGGGTTTACATCATGTCCATACCACCCATACCGCCCATGCCGCCGCCCATGCCACCGGCGCCGCCGGCAGAAGGCTTGTCTTCCTTCTTCTCAGCAATGAGGCAATCGGTCGTGAGGAGCAAGCCAGCGATCGACGCGGCGTTTTGCAGCGCCGTGATGGTCACCTTGGCCGGGTCAATGACGCCAGCGGCGATCAGGTTTTCGTACACACCCGAGCGGGCGTTGAAACCGAAATCGTTCTTGCCTTCTTTGACCTTGTTCGCCACAACGGACGGCTCTTCGCCGGCGTTGAACGCGATCTGACGCAGAGGCTCTTCGATCGCGCGACGCACGATCGCGGCGCCAACCGCTTGGTCACCTTCGAGCTTCAGACCATCGAGGGCCTTGACCGCACGAATGAGGGCCACGCCGCCACCGGCAACCACGCCCGACTCCACCGCAGCGCGCGTGGCGTGCAGGGCGTCGTCAACGCGATCCTTCTTCTCCTTCATGGCGGTCTCGGTGGCGGCGCCAACCTCGATCACCGCAACGCCGCCGGCCAACTTCGCGAGACGCTCTTGGAGCTTCTCCTTGTCGTAGTCCGAGGTGGTGTCTTCGATCTGCTTGCGGATCTGACCCACGCGCGCCTTGATGTCGGCGGCTTTGCCGGCACCGTCCACGATGGTCGTGTTGTCTTTATCCACGTTGATGGTCTTGGCCTGGCCGAGGTCGGCCATGGTCGCGCCGTCGAGCTTGAGGCCGGTCTCTTCCGAGATCACCTTGCCGCCCGTGAGGATCGCGATGTCTTCGAGCATGGCCTTACGGCGATCGCCAAAGCCCGGCGCCTTGACGGCACAGACCTTGAGCGTACCACGCAGCTTGTTCACCACGAGAGTCGCGAGCGCTTCACCGTCGATGTCTTCGGCGATGATGAGCAGCGGCTTACCGCTCTGTGCGGCCTTCTCGAGAATCGGGAGCAAGTCCTTCATCGCGGAGATCTTCTTGTCGTGGATCAAGATGAGCGCGTTCTCGAGAACGGCTTCCATCGCATCGGGGTTGGTCACGAAGTACGGCGACACGTAGCCGCGGTCGAACAACATGCCTTCGGTGATGCGCACCTTGGTTTCGGCCGACTTGGCTTCTTCAATCTGGATCACGCCGTCTTTGCCGACCTTGTCCATCGCTTCGGCGATGAGGTTACCGATTTCGATTTCGTTGTTGGCCGAAATCGCGGCGACCTTGGCCCACTCGTCGCGGGTCTTCACAGGCTTCGCCATCTTCTCGATCTCTTTCACCATCGCTTCGGTCGCTGCGTCGATGCCGCGCTTGAGGTCGATCGGCGAGCCGCCGGCGATCACGAGCTTGAGGCCTTCGGTCACGATCGCTTGCGCGAGCACGGTGGCCGTGGTGGTGCCGTCACCGGCGACGTCGGAAGTTTTGGACGCGACTTCCTTCACCATCTGGGCGCCCATGTTTTCAAACGCGTCTTCCAGTTCGATCTCCTTGGCCACGGACACGCCGTCCTTGGTGATCGAGGGTGAGCCGAAGCTCTTGGAGATGACGACGTTGCGGCCCTTGGGACCGAGGGTGATCTTGACGGCGTTGGCGAGCTTGTCGACACCGCGCTTGAGTGCGGCGCGTGCGGCCGCATCGAATACGAGTTGTTTAGCCATTGATGAACTCCTTGTAAGGGCGAATCTCATTCGCCCTGGTGATTGAGGGCGCACATCCGTACGCCCGTAACTTGAATGATGAAATCCGAAAGAACGAAGTGAAAAAGCCTAAGGCCTTAGATGATCGCGAGGATGTCGCTTTCACGCATGATCAGCAGGTCTTTGCCGTCGACCGAAACTTCGGTACCGGAGTACTTGCCGTACAAGACCGTGTCACCGACCTTGACTTCCATCTTGATCAGCGTGCCCGCGTCGGAGGCCTTGCCCGGACCGGCGGCGATGATCTTGCCCTTCTGGGGCTTCTCTTTGGCATTGTCGGGGATGTACAGCCCGCCCGCGGTCTTTTCGGCGGCTTCGAGGGCCTGCACAACAACGCGGTCGGCGAGGGGTTTGATGCTCATGGCATTCTCCTGTCTATGGGTTTGATTGAGGTTGATCCGTTTTTAGCGCCCCGGAAACTGGCTGGTTTTAGCAGTCAAGACTCACGAGTGCTAAAGAGTGGCGGGGAATTTACACCCCAAAGGGGGTCAAGTCAAGAGATTCCAAACCCGCAACCCCTTGGAAACTCAGCAATTGTCGCGTTTTGAAGCGGTACAGTTGGACAAGACAGGAGATTTTGGGGGTTTAACCCGCCCCCAACCGATCCCTGAGCAAAGGGCCGTCGTTATAGGTTCCTTGTCGAAGGGCGGTGGGGGCGGGGGTGAGGGCGAGGGCCCTCGGGTTTGGTGGCGTAGAGGGTTCGGTCAAAGCTTAAGGATGCGATCGTCCTTAATGGTGAAATCAGACTCATCAGCCGCCAGGATGGAGGGGCGATCGGTAAGGGAAGAGTCGAGGAATCCATCGGCCGCATGGTATGGCACACACGCTTGGACAAAAGGTTCAGAGAACCACAGGCGGGATTGTACCCCTAGGCGGTCGAGGAATGGCGCCACAGAATGCAGAATCAAAAAGTTCTCGAGTCACGAAATCCGCCTTTTTACGCCACTGTTACCGCGTCATGACATCAATAACAGGTTTGGTAGGCGTCAACCCCATACTCCACCCTCTACTC